>JAIVJP010000551.1 GCA_020199975.1 Acidobacteriota bacterium | reverse complement strand
TAAGGTATCTGCCCGGGCAGCGAGTCCCTGTCGCCTCTCGACAATAATGTAGCTTAGCGTTTCTACTAGGCCCGGATTTGTTTCAAAGACGCGCTTCATCGCTTTGTGCCCAATCTCCAACACCTCAGTCTCCTCAAGGGCGACCACGTTGGCAGTCCTGGGCTCACCGGTAAAAAGTGCCATCTCCCCAAAGAAGTGGCCTTCATTGAGAGTAGCAACTGTCCGAAGTTTTCCCTTGTCATTAATCTGCACGCAAACCCGGCCGCTGTGGACAACGAACATGGATGAGCCTGGATCACCTGCCCGTATCACTGTTTCACCGGGAGCAAAAACGTGGCTTACCGCGGCTTGGGCGAGCATGGAGGTTTCCTCAACCGACAAAGGAGCAAAGATATCAACGGCCGAAAGCCGCTCAACGATTGTTCCTCCTTTACCGTCTTGAATTCCAATCTTCCTTAATCTCTCGACATGTAGGGTTCTGGTTGGGTAAGCAAAGTTGAGCCCGGCGCGCCGGAATGCATACCAGATCCGCTGGCGAATGAGCGCGTCGGTGTCGTTGTACTTCGCGTAGTCTTCCAACCAGTACTTGAGCTCGTAGTCCACCCCGTTTTCGCCAAGATTTCTTATGCGCACAATCGGAGTAATCATTTTTGAAACGTTATCGGCTTCGCGCACCGCCTCCCTGACAGCGTGGATAGTCTTGGCCGGGGAGTCAGTGTAGAGGGTGTTAAAAAAAATCAGACGAGCGTTCAGGTTGTCACGAGGGCAAACTTCGAGAGGCTCCTTAGCTGCAGTGCTGTTATTGATCTCTATTACATGATTTTGAAACGTCCGGATCTTTACGGCACGCCAAGTAATCTCCTCGACGACCCCGCTGTGCTTTTGAGCCCCAACCGTGATCACATCACCGACTTGAAAAGGTCGATCGGCCTGTAAAGATATTCCGGCAAAGAAGTTCCCGAGCGTGTCCTGCAGTGCAAGTCCCAGGATTACGCCAAAGATTGCCGAGGTCGTGAAGAGTGCACCGAGGTTAACGTCCTTGAATATGGAAGAGAAGATAAGTAGGAATAAGGCAGTAAATGCGACGATCGAGAAAATGTTCCGGACCAAGGTGGGTGCTTCAAACCCTTTCCGCAATCGAAAGACCAAGCCGAAGATGAAGTTATTGAGTGCCCGAACGAAGAGATAAGCAAGAATCCCAAGCAGGACCAGGAGCAAAACGTCAACTACCGTATCTGCCCTGGAAGCAAGCCCGCCCATTTGAGCCGCCAGGAAGCCACGGCTATTCTTTTATCACCGTTTGGGCTCGTTGGCGAGAGTAGTTCTCAGCATTCGGCCGGACGGTCAAGAGTTGAAAAGTTTTAGGGAAAAGTGTCACCAGCACCAGCAGCAACGATAGCGAGGTCCCGATAATTGCGGTCAACCAAGCCCCAATGTTACCTCTTTCCCCGTTACCTTTTACTAATTTCCCCTCTTACCCTGCGTAGTTATTTCGGTGGCTTGCGGAAGTTGTATCGCAAGAGCACGCGTAGGGGTATCGGTGTGCCGTTACGCATGGCTGGGAAAAAGTGCAGTTGACGTACGGTTTCGATCGTTGCCTCGTCTAAACCAAACCCCGCCCAACGCGCGATTTCAGCGTTGCTGACTTCTCCGTTGATATCGAGATCAACCAGGACATCGACTATAGCTTCCACTTCAGCGCTAGCCGCCGTTTCCGGGTAAGGCGGATAGAGGCGCCGGAAAGGGCGTGGTAGGCGAAGTCCCTCGGCGTGGGCGGTTTCGTCATCGTCCGGCGCTGCTTCGATGAGTGGTGCTCTCTCAATCGCCATTTCGCGTCTCATCCGCTCGTCCCCCTGCGCTTGTCGAATGGCAACGAGGTTGCGGCTCCGAGTGGCACCGCTCGAAAGGTCGGCGAGTAGCAACTTCTCCGCGGCCACCATGGTGGTGGCTCTGAAGCTGGGGCGTTGCCAGATCAGAAGTCTTCCAGTTCGCGAGCTCACCAGAAAAACCGACGCGTAGGACTCGAAGTAGGGAGGACCCACCGAAGGAGAACGCCGTAACGTTTGTGCATCACCGACGATGTAGTAATCAGATCCGATCGCGGCTCCGAGACCGCGCGCTTCCTGCAGCGACATGTTGAGGGAGGCGATGTGGCCCGCGCCTTTTGCAGCGCTGCCTGCCTGATCGCGGTCGAGGATGAACAACTGAGGAACCGATTCCAGATTTGCGGCCAGGGTCTCTGAGGCAAGGCGACCAATTCCTGAATTTCCGAAGCCCAAAACCGCGACCGGCACACGGCGCTCTTGTGCCTCGCTAAAAATGCTTGCCGGGCTGATAGGTGAGATGAGGAATACAATCAGAAAACAGAGTCTTGAACACATGCTGGATCTTTTGCTTGATTTTTTGGTTGAAGGACCCGGAGTAGCCGCCACAGATGAACACGGATGACAACGGATCAGAACATAGGTCAGAACCACTCGGCGCTATCTATCATTTCATCCGTGCTGGTCCGTGTAAATCTGTGGCCCATTGGTTGGCGGACCCGGAGTAGCCGCCACAGATGAACACGGATGACAACGG
>JAIVJP010000031.1 GCA_020199975.1 Acidobacteriota bacterium | reverse complement strand
GTCTGCGCTGGGGAACGCCTGCTCCAGTGGCTCCGGTACTACGATTTCGTTACCCTGGCAATCGATAGCAAGTCCCGGAGAAATAACCACATCCCTGCCGCTCTTGGAAACTTCGAGTCCAAAGACCACTCCGAAGCCATGTAGGGATCGGTTGTGCCGTTTCAGTTTCTCGCGAAAGTATTCTTGGTCAAGAGCAAGGTCTTCGGCGGTCAAGAATTTTCCCGAGGAGATGCGATTCCTTTTTAGGTGGCGCAGCGTGGCGATCATGTCAGTAGTGAGGCGGCATCAGTCTGGAATCTCAACGGTCCCAACCTTCTCTTCCGCATCCCGCAAAACAGCTTCGTCAACTCGGCCCAGGGTAGCGATGCGTTTCGCCGCGCGATCGACAGCTTCCTGAATGACGTGCCCAGCGTGACCCTGAGTCCATTCCCAATCAACTTGGTGTCGGCTCGCAGCCTTATCGAGACGCTGCCACCAATCGTGGTTAGCTTTGCGACGAAAGCGTCCACTCATTGTCTCAACCACGTAGCGCGAGTCAGTAAACAGATGAACGTGGCACGGCTCGCGCAAAGCTTCCAGGCCCACCGCTGCAGCAGCAATCTCGGCTTGCTGGTTTGTCGCATTGCCAAGATACGTGCCGACCGAGCGCCAGATACCTCGAAAGCCAAGCAAAGCTACCGCGGCCGCCCGCGTTTCAGCTCGACCGTTACCAAGACTTGAGCCATCGCAAAAGATGGTTACCTCTTTTGGGGGCTCAATCGTGCGCGGTCGTTTTACGTTTTTTGAAGACCTCAAAGTCATTCCAGTGGCGACTTACACCCGTGACAGTGAGCTTACCCTTCGACACCGAGCAATTCAAGAATTTCGCGAAGAACATGAGAGAGGCGTTTCGGGGCGACTACATCCGGCGACCCGGCAGTGGTGGAAAGAGGTATAGAGGCGGATTCCTAGGCGTCAGATGGAGCTCTATCTAGGCTAGGCTGGTTTGCGGGCTTTGGTCTATTCATTTACTTTTAAGACTGCCAGAAACGCTTCCTGCGGAATCTCCACGCGGCCCACTTTCTTCATCCGCTTCTTCCCTTCCTTCTGCTTCTCGAGCAGTTTTCGTTTGCGCGTGATGTCGCCGCCATAACATTTGGCAATGACGTTCTTGCCTAGCGCTTTGACAGTCTCTCGAGCAATTACCTTGTTGCCGATTGCCGCCTGGATTGGCACTTCAAAAAGCTGACGGGGGATCAGTTGCTTCATTTTCTCTGTCAAAGCTCGGCCTTTCGACTGGGCGGTACTCCGATGGAGAATCAGCGAGAGCGCGTCAACCGGTTCGCCAGAAACCAGGACATCGAGCTTGACCAGATCGCTCTCCCAGTAATTCGCGAAATGGTAATCGAGCGACGCATAACCACGCGACACTGATTTCAGGCGATCGTAGAAGTCGAGCACGATCTCGTTAAGAGGCAATTCGTACGTGAGCATTACCCGGTTACCGGCGATGTACTCAAATCCTTTCTGAACTCCTCGCTTCTCTTCCAGTAGGGGCAGGATGCCACCGAGATATTCATCGGGAGTCAGGATCGTGGCGCGGATTACCGGCTCTTCAATCTTGGCAATACGAACCGGATCGGGCATCTTGGCCGGAGAGTCAATTTCCAGAAGCTGCTCGTCCGTAGTTGTCACCAGGTATCGCACGCCGGGGGCCGTAGTAATCAGGGCCAGGTTGAATTCGCGTTCCAAACGCTCCTGCACTATCTCCATATGCAGCAAGCCGAGAAAGCCGCAGCGAAATCCGAAGCCCAATGCCGTCGAAGACTCGGGCTCATAAAAGAAGGACGCATCATTTAAACGAAGTTTATCGAGAGCGTCGCGCAACTCCTCATATTGATTCGTGTCTACAGGATAAAGCCCCGCGAAAACCATGGGCTTGATCTCCTGGAAGCCCGGGAACGGTTCTTTGGTTGGGCGAGCAGCTTCGGTGATGGTGTCGCCAATCTGAACATCAGCGACTTCTTTGATCGAAGCTGTCAAGAATCCCACTTCACCCACCCCCAGTTTATCTATCGGCGTCGGCCGCGGCTTATTTACCCCTAGGGTTTCGACCTGATAGTCGCGACCGGTGTTAAAAAACCGGATTTTCATTCCCGGGCGAATGGTCCCATCAATAACCCGGAACAATACGATCACGCCGCGGTAAGAGTCGTACCAGGAATCGAAGATCAGGGCCTTCAGCGGTGCGTTGGAGTCACCCTTAGGCGGCGGCACATCGCGCACGATTGCTTCCAAGACCTCAGCCACGCCTTCGCCGGTTTTGGCGCTAGTGAAAACTGCATTATGCGTTTCCAGACCGATCAGGTGTTCGATCTGCTCGATTGCCTTCTCCGGCTCAGCACCGGGCAGATCGATTTTGTTGATCACCGGAATCAGTTCCAGATTGTTATCGAGTGCCAGGTAAGTATTTGCCAGCGTTTGTGCTTCCACGCCTTGCGAGGCGTCGACTACCAGCAGCGCGCCTTCGCAAGCGGAGAGCGATCGCGAAACCTCGTAGGAAAAGTCGACATGGCCCGGCGTGTCGATCAAGTTCAAGACATAAGTCACGCCGTCTTGTGCTGTGTAATTGAGCCTCACTGCGTGCGACTTGATCGTTATGCCGCGCTCGCGCTCCAGGTCCATGTTGTCGAGAATCTGCTCGGACATGTCGCGACCGGTGACCGCGCCAGTGAGTTCGAGCAGACGGTCTGCCAGCGTCGACTTGCCGTGGTCGATGTGGGCGATGATGGAAAAATTGCGGATGCGTTCAGAAGTCATTACAAATGTTATTCTTCTTTGTGAGTGTTAAGAACGAATCTTAGAGACCCCAGATTGCTAATCGTCGATGTGCGTGTCTACGTAGGCGCGGGCCTTCTCGGGCGTGTCAATAGTTCGCGTGAAGTCGGAATTCTTCAAGATCCAAGTAATGTGATCCCTGACAAACTCCGAATAGTCGTCGCTGGGCGAGCCGTCTGCCTTCAACAATCCGAGTCTCGTGAGCACCTTTTGCATAAGAGCAAAGTCGTTCGCGGCGCCGGCAGCCTGGAAGAGCTTATGTTTGTCATCATCAGACATTGAAGAGGAGGACGGCGTCTCATCTGAAGAATCTGTCGAGGTGTTGCTGTTCGAACCGCGGTTGTTTGTGTTTATATTGAAGTTTGAATTGCGGTTCGGGTTCCGGACCGTAGGCTGTCGCTCAAAATAGAAGTAAAGAATTGCCCCGGCAACAATGACTACAAACAGACCGAGACAGCCCGCAGTCCCGCACCCGATGGCAATCTTTTGGTTTCTGTTCATTGTTTCCCCATTTCAAATAGTTGAATTCCCGCGGCCGACTTCAACCGATCAGCTTTGCTTCTTCATCCACGCAAGACAGCGATTCAGATGTTCCCGCAGGTTATTAACGCTATCGTGATGAATGTCACCGTGCCCGGGTAGTACCCACTCAAAATCGTAGTTCAGGAGCTTTTCCATGGAACGCGTTTGCTCGGGCCAGGAATACCAGGCCACGCTGCGAAAAGCGGTCAGGGTTTCCCGCTCCGGCGACCAGGCCAAATGATCTCCGGTAAATAAAAACTTTTGCCGGTATAAAAAAACCACGTGTCCGTGTGTATGGCCGGGCGTCGGTATAGCAATCAGATTGTCGTCCAGCCTGAGTTCTTCTTCACCCTCGATAATTCGTTCGAGTCCCAGCCTGCGCGCACCATCTGCGGCATGCATGATCCGCTGGCAAGCAAATTTCTCGGCAAACAACTCGTGGTCGGCAACATCATCGCGATGGGTTAACAGCATGCGATCGATTCCGCCCAGCGCCGCGACTCTCTTAACGAGTTGGCTGGCGAAGCGGGGCGAATCGATCATCACATTGCCGCCATCCTTCTCCGACCGCACAATCAAGTAGCTCCATCCACCGAAGCTCGACTCAGAAGTAAAGCCACAGAAATAGACGTTGTCAGCAATCAACAGCGGAAAGGCGTCGATGCCGATATGCGCGTCGTGTTTTTCCGTGGCTCCAATTGACCCGGTCGGACATGCAACCACGGCCATCAGCGCCAGGCGAGTTTCAGCATCAGTTTGCGGCTGATGGTAGACGCTACACTGTTCGCCGTGGTCGCGAAATACGGTGGGCGCAAGCTGACTGCACGTGTCACAGTCGATGCACGTTGCATCGACATAGAAATCGCCGCTAGCGTTTTGCGGCAGTCGCTTCAGAACATTTGCCATTTGACAGGGACCTTGGCTGCATAATGGCGCAACGGGAGCGCCCGTTCAAGTTGGCGGGGTTGGAAACTCGAGCGGTAGTGTCCTTGAGTGCGGTCGCTGCTGGCTGTGTGACAACCCCAAAAAGGGCGTACGGTGATTTGCGTGTAAGGAAGGGGCAAAGCGGAGCGCGCCCCCGCTCGAGATTCGCAGCCACTCATCGTTGAGTTCACAATTCAAGGTTGGAGACAGCCCGTCCCTTCCGTTATGACAAAATTTTGCTTTTTCGCAATCAGCTAGATCGGTAAACGTCCAAAGTCAGCCAGTAGCGGAGCCAGCTCAACAATGATCTGATCGTGGGCTACGCCGTTGCTCGCAATAATCCCGTTGCGGTTTCGCGTTTCGGGTGAGTTGTATTTGAGCGGCCGGCCAAAGAGATCCGTGAGCCGCCCGCCTGCCTCGGTCAGGATTATTTCCGGCGCACACGTGTCCCATTGCTTCGTGCGCGCCGAGAGATGCACGTAGAGGTCGCACTGTTGTTCGACGATCAGACCTACCTTGATCCCTACCGAGCCACGCCGGATTTCCTCCTGGACCCTAAAAGCTTTGACGACTTTGTCCATCCGCGGACTGCGGTGAGACCGGCTTGCGGCCAACCGCATGAGCGAAAGCTCTTTCTGATCGGATACTGCCGCTCGCTCTGGTTTCAGCTCGGGACGCATGATCCAGGTCCCCCGTCCCCGGACGGCGTGATAAAGCACGCCCGTCAAGGGCTGATGGACAACTCCCAGCACACATTGTCCGTCTTGAGCCAGGCCAATTTGCACCGCGAAGTCTCCATTGCCGTCGATGAACCCATTAGTGCCATCGAGAGGATCAATCATCCAGACTCTTCGTTTGTCGAGGCGGTGTGCAGTGTCCACCGATTCTTCAGCAAGAATGCCATCATTGGGAAACTCTTTCCGCAGCGCTTTAACGATTAATTCGTTTGCAACTCGGTCAGCCTGAGTCACCGGCTCCCGATCATCAAACCCGCTCTTCTGTTCAATCTGAAGCGGGCCTTCATAGAACTGGAGGATGGCGGCGCCGGCCTCGCGCGCGAGATCGAGCGCGACGCGGAGTTCGTGGCCGTAAGTCTGTGAGTGCAGTGTTCCCGTCATTAGTTCCAACATCGGGTCACACGATCCACGAATTCCCTCGAACAGACACTTTGAGATCTGAGATCTCAGATTTCAGATCTCAGAATGTTGGTTGGTGTAGTTTCGTGGATCGTGTGCTTGGGACTAACCCGTTTCTCGCCGCGCCGCTTCACGAATGATCTCTAGCGTCTTGTCGAGGTCCGCCTGCGTCGTACGGAAGTTTGTGATGCAGGCTCGCAGCGCAAACCCGCCGCGAAGAGTCGCATTCGACAGATAAGCCTGGCCGCCACGTTGCACTGCCAGCATCAGCCGAGTGTTTAGTTGATCCAGCTCCCCGTCGATCCGCGCTCGCTCCACTACCGAAGCCGACGCCAGACTGGCCTTCGATCCTCTGGGCAGGTAACGAAAGCAACAGATACTCAACTCTACCGGCGCCAGCAACTCAAAGTCGTCGGCCTCGTCAACACATCGCCCCAGGTGTTCTGCCAGTGAGTTGTCTTCGCTGATCGCCGCGGCTATGCGAGTTAAGCCGTAGTAGCGGAAGGTCAACCAAATCTTCAGCGCCCGGAATCGGCGCGACAACTCTATGCCGTAATCCCAGAAGGCGAAGGTCTCGTCCGTACCGGGCTGCTCGAAAACCTTGATGTAGTCGGCCTCACCAGAGGCGAAGGCCGCACGAGCAGCAGCGTGATTGCGAAACAGCACGCAGCCGGCGTCGATAGGAACATATAACCACTTATGCGCGTCGAGCGATACAGAGTCAGCGCGATTGAGCCCAGCGAAGAGCGATCGCTTCCGTTCGTCAAGAATCGCAGGCGCACCGTAAGCCCCATCGATGTGGAACCAGAGATCAAATTCCCCTGCCAGGTCTGAGATTTCATTAAGAGGATCCACTGCTCCAGTGTTTACGGTGCCCGCGCTGGCCACCACGCAAAATGGTTTAAGCCCGTTTCGCAAATCCTCCTGCACCTGATGGCGCAACGCTCGCACATTCAAGTGAAAACTATCGTCCGACTCAATCGTCCGCACCTGATCGCGTCCAATACCCAGGATATCGGCGGCCTTCTGGATCGACATGTGCACTTGATCCGATGTGTAGATCGTCATCGGTGGGCCATAACTCCAGAGACCCTTGCGCGCAATGTCATCTTTCGCTTTCGCACGGTGAGCGATAAGCATCGCTATCAGATTGGCCATGGATCCGCCGCTGGGTGCAGAAGCAATCAGGTCAGCAAAGGCCCCGGCGGGCGTAGCCGGAGAAGCAACGTAACCAAATTGGCGCGGATGGCCGTTGTGGCGGATGCCATTAATGATTGCTTGGCAGTCGGCAAGCAATTTCTCCAACGGCTCCCCTGCGAGGGGAAGATGGGATTCGAGGTGTGCGATCGTTGGACCGCCAGAGGTCTGCGGAAAAACCGGGAGATCAGATACCTGGCCGAAGTACTCTGTCACAAGCTTGGTTACTTGCGACGAAAGTGAATCGATCTCCGCTTTCGAGAGTCCAAGATCGGACTTGCGAGAATTGGTGGTATTGCCTGTTTCGCTCATTTTGGTCCTGGGGCAATTGCCACCAGTAGCGATAACCGCTCGCCGGTTATGTTCGTGACGCCGTGCGTGATGCCGGCAGGAACAACCACCAGCGCGCCGGCCGTTGCGTTACGCTCCTCATTTCCGACTGTAAACTTGCCCTCGCCTTCCAGCACAAAATAGAACTTGTCGGCGCCCTGATGCGCGTGCACGCCCTGCGTCTGGTTCGGTTCCAGACAGTTGAGTCCGACCATTACGTGTTCACCCTGCCAGAGTGTGGTCTTGTAAAATTTTTCAGCTCGCGCGCCCGCGTCCTCACGCCAGTCGAGAAAGTGGTTCATACCAGGTTCCTTAACTAATGATTTGAAACTCAAACTATCATACACGCGGCAGCACGAAGAGCGCTTGCAGCCCGTAACCGCGACGGTTATAGTCCGGTGCCGGGATTCGACCCTGAACCCTGAAAGGGTCGAAGTCTCGACGAACACATCATACTGGTTGAAATCTTGGCTCGCTGCGACCCTTTCAGGGTCGGGCGACGTTTCAGCTTTCCGGGGGCGTTGCCCCCGGCTACTGACTTCGTCCCTTTCAGGGACAAGGCGCATGGTTTGAAACAATGTCCCTATCCGGCTCCGCAACATTCGAAGGTACGGCCCGTTACCGCGACCGGTTCCAGGACCAGGCCGCTGAAAATCACTTCCGTAATGAACAGAACCTCTGGTTATCGTCGATCGGCATCGGCACCTACCTGGGTAATGCAGACGATGCTACTGACGCGAAATACAGCGAAGCAGTGGTGCGGGCTGTGGAGCTCGGGGCCAATGTAATCGACACCGCAGCAAACTACCGCTTTCAGAGAAGCGAGGGCTCAATCGGAAAAGCCCTGGGTGAACTGACTAAAACAAAGGGATTCGCGCGAGATGAAATCCTGATCTGCACCAAAGGCGGTTATCTGCCATTCGACGGCGCACCACCAGGAGATGTGCGCGGATACATTGAAGAGACATTCGTACGCCCAGGTATCACACGCCTCGAGGATTTCGTCAACGGCAGCCATTGCATGACGCCAGGATACTTGCAGAATCAACTGGAGCAGTCTCTCCAAAACATGGACCTCGAATGCGTCGACGTTTATTACGTCCACAATCCTGAATCACAACTCGGATCTGTTTCGGAAGAAGAGTTCTACGCGAGACTACGAGCAGCTTTTGAACGGCTGGAACAGAACCTTGCACAAGGCAAGATCAAGATGTACGGCGTGGCTACCTGGAACGGCTTTCGTGTGCCCCCGGAAGCGCGCGGGTATCATTCATTGACGCGCATGGTGGAGATGGCCCGCGAGGTCGGGGGAGAGTCGCATGGTTTCCGTTTTATTCAGCTTCCCTTCAATCTGGCAATGCCCGAGGCTCTAGTCTTGCGCAATCAAATTGTTGACGAAGTAGAAGTCTCAACTCTGGAAGCAGCAGCGGCGCTCAGTGTTACGGTTGTTTCGAGCGCATCGATGCTCCAGGGACGGGTTGCTCATGGTTTGCCGGAAACCATTCGAGAGCCACTGGGCTCTCTGGCCACGGACGCACTGACTGCGATTCAGTTTGTGCGCTCAACCCCGGGGATCACCGCCGCACTGGTGGGCATGAGCAGCCCTGAGCACGTCGCAGAAAACCTGCAAATTGTTCGCGTTGAACCGACACACGCAGACGACTACCGGCGAGTGTTCGCAGAGGAGTAGGATCGGGTTATCCGAACTGGTGGTTTGACGCCAATGGCGTTAGCTAATGCCAGCCCAGACAGGGGGTTCCCGCGCGGGCAGCCCGCGTGGGGTGGTAGCGTCACCTGGGTAAGCATCGCAGGAGAGAAGAAAAAGGCCGAAGCTGTTGGCAAAGTGCCGCTGATTTTGCGAACTCTTTCAGAGTTAATGAGGTATTCGATGTCTTCCTTACCCAGGTGCTACCCTGGGCTGGAATTGGCGAACACCTTTGGCGTAAAAGAACACACTCTATGAGTGCGGTGGCAAGCGCAGCGCGACACCGCTTTGGATGTGTCCCGCGGGAAGCGATCCAAAGCGCCGTCGACGCTTCGCTCTGCCGGCGCACTGCTACACAAAAGAGCCAACATAGCGTTTCCATGACCGCACGTAAGTTCAACTCATTCGGCGAATTCTGGCCTCATTACCTGGCCGAACACAGCCAACCCACTACTCGCCTGCTTCATTTGATGGGCACCACTGTCGGAATCGTCTGCGCGGTTTACTTTATTGCCAGCGGTAGATGGTGGCTGTTTCCACTTGGACTGATTCCGGGTTATGGCGCCGCGTGGATAGGCCATTTTTTTATTGAGAAGAACAGACCCGCAACATTCCAGCATCCCCTATGGTCCTTAATGGGCGATTACAAGATGATCGGGATGATGCTTTCAGGGAGAATGAAAACGGAAGTTGAGCGCGTCTTAACTCAACGCGCTAACAAACAATAAGGAAATACTAGGGAGTTCGCCCTACGTCGACGATGTTAGTCCGCTACGGAACCGAGTACGGTAGAGGCTGCGTAAAAGCTCAAAAACGACCTGCGGTAATTTGCAGGTAAGATAAGGAAGGTGGACCCTGTCCCCGCTTCAACCTTGAACGCCACTCAGCATCGCCTTGAAGGGTTCGATCATTGCGAGCCAAGTAGGAATTTCCTAAAGAGGTGAGAATGAAATTGAGTTGTGGTCCTAAACGGTTTTTATTCTTGTCGTAAGAGCGGGGACAGGGTCCACCTTCCTTACCTCCAAGTTGACGAAGCTTGAGCCGTCCTTTTGGATCTTAAAATGCAATGAAAGGCAACATTCCCATTCCCGAACTTCCGCGCGGGGAAGACGTCTGGATCATGGTAGTCGTGACCTCGGTTCGCGACCGGCGCACGCAACAGGGTAAGCGGTTTTGCGATGCGCTGGCTCTCAACGCTACGGGCTCGATCACCCTAAAAATATGGTCTGAAGTACTCGAGGCGTGCAAAGAGATCCACCCCGGTCTCTGGGGTCTCACCGGCCGTCTGGATAACTACCAGGATCGCCCGCAGTTCGTAGTCGCGGAGTATCGCCCGATAACCATCGAGCAATATCGTGAGCATCAAGGGGTTGATCCCGTTCTGCCTCTGGCTTACACGATGGATATCGAAACGCTGGCGCTCCCGGACTTCCGCGAGCGAGTAGGACTCCAACTCGAGCGCACCATGAGGCTCGGCAATATGCGGCTCGAGCAACAACAGAGGTATCTCGAAGATATCGCTGCAGAAGAAGAGCGTTGTTATCAACTGGGCGCGTTGAGCGCGACCTCAGGCCGCATTGTTTGTCTGGCTGTGCATGTGGGCCCGGTTCCGGGAATGGAGATTGAAGGTGTAGAGCACAATCAAAGCGAACACGTGTTTGGCATCGATGCTGACGGCTATGAAGAGGACGAAAAACGCGCACTCACAGGTTTTCTTAATCTGCTCAAAGATTTCGATCCGGACACGGACGAGATTGTCGGCCACAACATCCTGAGTTTCGATCTCCCCTTCATCTTTCAACGATGTCTGGTTAACAACATTCGCGTGCAACCTTGCTTCCGCAACACTAACATCAACATGTGGGTACCTGTTATCGTCCATGGCGTCAACGACACCGTGGGATTCATTCCTATCAATTCGTGCCGTGAATAGTGCGTTCCTTGAATGCGGGGTCGCTACCGCTCCCGGTTCTGTAGCAGAGGTGGTCGCTGCGCTCGCGCACCCGATTCTAGAGTTGGACCAGCGCCAACTCCAGCAAGAGAATTTTCTTAATTCCTTTGTAGAGCGGTTCGATTTCACAGTTCTCGGTTAAAGCGTGTGAGTCGTTGCAAGGACCGGCGCCGGTGGAAATCGACGGAACGCCTTGCAACAACGCGGCGCTGGCATTATTGGAGCCGGTCGGCGTAATTGGAGGATCAAATCCCATTGCGCGATGCACCGCTTCGGCCACCATCACGAGCTTCGAATTCCTATGTCCGGGAATCACTGCTGCCGGGGAGGTTGAGATCACCTCCGTCTTCAGTTTCATATTTGCGCGTCGGGCCTCTTCTTCCAGGATCGCTGCGATCTTGTTCTCCAGCTCAGCCATTACTTCGTTACTCGTCGAACGGAGATCGACTGTAAACCACGCGTCGGATGCTTTGGCGTTCACTACTTCCGAACCTCCCAGCATGCCGATGTTCAGATTTGAAGACGGATTGGTGGGGACCCTTAGCTCATAGATCCGGGAAATCGCACGAGCGAGCGGCAAGCTCGCCGAGTAAGGCGGGGTGCGTGAGCGTGTGTGGCCACCGAGGCCGATGAAGTGATGCCGGTACCAGTTGATGCCAATGCCGGCATATGTGAATCCTTCATAGCCGCCGTCGAGCGCGACGTAGTAATCGATTTTGCCTTTGTTGTCTTTGATGAACTGCTTGACGCCCGCAAAGTTTGTCTCTTCTTCAACCGTAAACACAAAAACCAGATCGCCCCTGGTCTCGATCCGAGCCGCATCGAGGGCGCGAATCGTCGCCAGTAAGGCTTCGATATTCCGGGTGTCGTCGCCGACGCCCGGCGCATGCACTCGTCCCTCGCGAATAGTCGCTTTGATCTTGAGTCCGGGTTGAAAGACCGTGTCCAGATGGGCATCAAAGACGACCACTGGTCCACCACCGGTTCCCTTGCGCACAGCAATAAGGTTACCCGCCGCGTCGTAACGGATGCTCTGCAACCTGTACTTACGCAGCAGCTTCTCGATGTATTTAGCGCGCTCCTGCTCATGCCCTGAGGGCGCGTTGATCTCAGTAATTGCGATCAATTCGCGCAGAATGCTCTCACGGTTCTTATCGATATACTCGTAAGCTGTTTTCACCCGGGCATCGTTCTGGAGCGACTTTGCCTGGTCCAGATACTGCGCCGGTGTTTGTGACAAAACCTGCAAGCAGGGCAGCAGCAAGGCAAGGACAGACAAAGGACTGGCTAGCAATCGACGCATGGAGTTTCCTTATTGATCGAATATAGTAGAGCAGAGCTTATTCTAATGGTCTCTCACTTCATATCGAAAGCGGTCTTCCACCCCAGCGGGGCTGCCCCGACGATCCACGAAACCGCGCGAATCGAGCGCCCACGAATACAGAACCGGGAGCGGGTTAGAGACTGTGTGAAAACTCAGCGATCCCCAAAAGGACGGCTCAAGCCCAGCTAACTGGCAGGCCCTTTTGAGTTTTCAAACGTTTGGTCACTCATCGATACCCGGTCGCTATAGCGGCCCGGGCCGCGCTGAGTTCCCCGTGACTCCCTGCCACCTCAGTCAGTAATTGGTCAGAATCTCATTTGCAGCAAAGCCCATCTTCTCCAGGCGATCGCGCGTTTGTCCAATCATCGTTTGCGAGCCACAAATCAAAGCGATGGGCGAGTGGAGTGAGGGTAGAACGTGATCCAGCAGCGACTGAACGTAACCGGTAGGACCAAACCAGTCGTGTCCGTCAGGTCTGGAGATAACCTGACGCAATTCCACTCCGGCATCTTCCCAAACTTGAGTTTCATCTCGGTAGCAAAAGTCGTCTGGCGTGCGGGCGCCGTAGAGCACCACTAACTGGCCGAAGTCTTCTTGGCGTTTCAGCACATGCCGGAGCGCTGAACGGAGTGGCGCCACGCCCGTGCCCATCGCTACAAAAACAAGATCCTTTTTTTGATGGTCGTTGAGCGCAAAGCCGTGACCAGTCACGTCCAAAAGCTGAATTCGTTCGCCTGCTTTCATATCGAAGATGACGTTGCTGGCGCCTATCTTCTGCTTAACCAACACTTCCAATTCCTGATCTTCCGGGGCACTGGCAAAGGCAAAGTGAGCAGGCGCTTCACCTTCTACTTGCAAAACTGCCACCTGCCCCGGCACAAAAGAAACACCGTGTTTTTCCAGGCCCCCTTCAGGCATGAGATCAAAGGAACGCGTGCCGCGCGCCTGGTCACGAACCTCGGTGATGATCAATGATCGCACTGTTCCCGATCCGAACCTTTGGAGATCAAAACTGCCTCACCAGCATCACTACTGTCCCAACGTTTTGGTGCATGTTAGTTCCCTGATCCTGTCCACTAACGTTGGGACAGTGGTGCGTCAGTGTAGCAAATCTGACCATAGATTTCGGATCGCCGGTGCTACAATGATTCCACGTTTGAGTCCTGGACAACCACCATGACAAATCACCGCCGCCTCTTACATTTGAGTGTAGTTGCAGTCTTTGCGCTGCTCGCCCTCTGGGCCGGGCCAGTCTCGGCCCAGTCAGGAAGGCGAGCGCCAAGATCTTCATCAGCACCTGCTCCCACGCCTACGCCTCAAGCCGCACCAGTGGAGAAGAAGCTTGCCGCAGAAACTAGAGCGGCTCTGTCGTTCGTCGTCGGTATCGATCGGGTCGCGAACTTTTCAAACATTCCGATGTATTTGTACGACAGCGTCCTGCGCGCATGTGTCGAGCGGCTCGACGATTCGCCGTCGGTGAAAGTCGACATAGCGCACCGCGAGATGAACCGTGGCGAAGCCGTTAAGCGGGCCAAGGCTGAGACTGATTCGCACATTGTTTGGATACAGTTGAGGTTTGATAATGCGAGGGGCCTGGGTGACGCAGATCTTAGCGAGGTTTATATCGACTACTGGGTGTTTGCTCCCACCACGGCAAAAATGATCACCAACGGCCGCAGCTACCAACAGGAGTACCGCGGCGGTGGGGTTATTGTAATGCCCAGGCCGGGTGGTCGAGCCAGTTTGCCCTACACCGAGCAATTACTAAGGCAAGCAGCGCGTGTTGCCGCAGAACGGATTCTCTCCGACATGGATCTACCCGGCCGCAGCGTGCCGGGGGGTGCCAGTTTAGAGTTCAAGCTTTAGCTTGTCCGCACCGCTGAGCCGCAACCTAAAGGTTGAACTCTGAACTTCCGAACTCAAAATGAACCAGTACCTGCCGCGTAATTACTTGCCACTTTCCTTAGCTTCGTCATAGAGCTGATCAATCACGCTGCGGTACTTCTCATCAATCACTCGACGCTTCACTTTTAGTGTTGGGGTGAGTTCCCCGCCTTCGATTGTGAACTCGTCCTCCAACAACCCAACCTTCTTTACTCGTTCATACTGTGCCAGGTCGGGAGTGAGTCCGGCAATCTGCCGTTCAAACAAGTCGATTATCCGCTCATGCCGGCACAGTTCCGCGCGACTGGTTACTTTGATCCCTTTCATCTGTGCGTAAGACTCAATCTGCTGCCAGTTGGGCACGATTAAAGCGGCCGGAAACCTGCGCCCGTCGCCGATCAGGACGACTTGGCTGACAAATCGCGATCCCTTAATCGTCTGCTCGATTGGTTGAGGCGAAATGTACTTTCCGCCGGAAGTCTTAAACAATTCCTTCTTGCGGTCCGTGATGCGCAGAAAACCGTCGTCATCGATGGTGCCGATGTCTCCGGTTTTAAACCAACCATCCTCGGTAAAGACGGCGCGCGTCTCCTCCGGTTTGTTGTAGTAGCCGCGCATCACGTTTGGGCCCCGAGTTTCGATCTCGCCGTCTGCTGCGATCCGGATTTCCACTCGCGGGATCGGTTTGCCAACAGAGCCGATGCGGTTGTCTTCCACTCTGCCGGTAGTAATCACGGGCGAGGTCTCAGTGAGTCCGTAACCTTGAATGATAGGAATGCCGGCGCCGAGATAGATGTAACCCAACTCTTCCGGCAATGCAGCGCCACCCGAAACCAGCAAGCGCATACGCCCACCGAACGCCTCGCGCCATTTAGAGAAAACCAGCTTTGTGGCCAGCTTGTGTTTCAGCGCCAGTGCCAACGGGGCCTTCTTCTTATTAACCTCGAACCGCGCAAAAGCCTTTCCAACTGAGACGGCCCAGGAAAGTAAGGCCATATTGACTCGTCCTTTGGCGGCAACGCGCTCCTTGATACGGTCATAAATCTTTTCGAATATGCGAGGCACTCCTACCAGAACCGTGGGACGCACTTCACGCAGGTTCGGACCAATGGTTTCCAGAGACTCTGCGTAGTAAACCGCCATGCCCTGATAGAGGTACATGTACATTGCCTGGCGTTCAAAGATGTGGGAGAGCGGCAAGACGGAAAGCGCAATATCTTTTTCGTCGAACGAAAGGTTCTCGGCAGCGTCGATCAGGTTCGAAATGAGATTAGAGTGCGTCAACATCACGCCTTTGGGTTCGCCCGTGGTTCCGGATGTGTAAATTATCGTGGCCAGTTGATCAGGCGTAGTACGGTGAGCCAGATCGTCGATTAGGTACGGCTGTTCTGCTTCCAGGATCTGACCGCGCTGCTCCAGCTCTGCCAGAGTAATTCCCTGAGCCTTGTCTACATCTGCGCCGTCAAAAAAGACCACCTGCTCAACTGCCGGGCATTCTCTGAGAATTTCTTTCACTTCGAGAAACTTACGGTGATTGGACACCACCAGGACACGTGAGCCGGAATCCTTCAAGATATAGCGTACCTGCGGCGGAGTTAAGGTGGGATAGATGGGGACATCGATAGCGCCGGCAAACAGGCAACCCGCATCGATCAAAGTCCATTCCGGCCGACTATCAGATAGCAGCGCGACGCGATCTCCGGGCCGCACTCCCAGCGAATAAAGTCCTGCGGCAATGCGACGCACGCGCGCGAGCATTTCGTCCGAAGAGATTGGTATCCAGCGGCCGTGGCGTTTGTAGTTCAGCGTATCGGAACGTTTATGGTTTCGCGCAATTCGCTTAAAGGCCTCAATAAGCGTTGTGGGGTGCTCAGAGGTCAGGGATTCGCGCACGGAGGTTTCTACTCGTTCCTTCGTAGCTTGGGGGACCGAATTCACTTCTCGCTAACTCCGTTGAGCAGGATGTCCAGCACCTGATCTGCCATGGGCACTAGTTTGTAACGACGTTTGGAGAGAATCCAGTTGGTGGCCATTTCGTCCAGAGCACCGAAAAAAACTTTGGCCACAACCTTCGCATTCAACTCCCGGCGAAACACACCGGCGCTTTGCCCTTCTTCAATTGTCGCGCGAATTAGTCCGAGGTATTCAGCGAACCCCGCTGCGGAAAACTCTTCCATGAACTTCGTTGAGCCGCGCAGTTCTACCTGAAACACCACCGCCAGATCGCGATCCGCTCCCATTCGTTCGAGATGTAAGAGAGCAATCCGGCGAAGTTTTTCGCGCGGATCGCTGATTTGCCCCAGTTGCTTTCGACCCTCCGAGATGGCCTCTTCCACGGTGCGATCGAAAATCGAATGGAGGATCTCTTCTTTGCTTTTGAAGTAGAGATAGACAGTGCCATCCGCGACTCCGGCTTCGCGCGCAATGTCGGCAACTTTAGAATTGAAATAACCGTTGTGGGCAAAGACGCGGATCGCGGCGCGCAAGATTGCCTCGCGCTTATCGACGACTACGGGTCGGAGTGAGTTCATTGAACGCGCTGATCTCATAAAATCCTAGCGCGCTCCGCAATTTTCTGCAAATGAGCAAGTTTAGGAAGTGATGCTGGGAGACTGATGCTTGGGTTGACGACGCAACCAACGCCGGAGGCGGCAGAAGGTAGCCAGGGGCGAGCGCGCCTTAGCGCGCCGCCCCTGGATCATCACCAAATATAACTAACCAGTATAACTAACCAGCCCTGAAAGGGCGGCAGCACATGCCCCTTCAGAGCCTGTCGGAAAAATGGGTGCAAAGATTTCGCTGAAAAAATCTTGGCCCTTATATTGGAGAAGGCTTCGACGACGCCCGGCTCGATACGCTCTTCCTCGCCATGCCCATCTCTTGGCGTGGCACTCTGCAGCAATACGTAGGGCGGTTTCGACAGCCTCTTCCATGATGTCCACACCGAAGAGGTTGTTGACGATCATCGATTTGAGAATGAAGTAGCGACGGTTTGGATGCTGACTGACACGTTCGAGAATGCAACGAAAGTCAGCGAACTTTTCTGGCCGGTGCTTTTCTCCAGAACGCTCCAAGTCGCCGAGAAATGCTTCCATGCGAACAAGGCAGGCTTCATAAAACGGCTCAAGAATATTCAATGCGGCAAACAGAAACGCCCCCGAACCGCAAGCAGGATCAAGGATCGAAACTCCTGCCTGAAACTTCTCGTTCGACTTCTCAGGGACGCGCCCGACAATCGCATGCCAGAATGCCCCCACTTCGCCAGCTTTTCGCAAGAGTCGTGATCCATTACATCGACGTCAAGTTCGCCCTGTTGCGCGAGACCTGCGAATGTCAGGTTGCTGCTACCAACGAAGCCAACGGAAGGATTTACCGGATCGGGACGAAAGAGCAGATAAAGCTTGGCGTGCAGAGGATGACGAAGGAATAGCTTTACGCAGACCTTCTTGGCTTTGATCTGCCGCGCCAGACGGCGCAATCCCTTTTCGTCGGAGTCAGTGGGAACGCCTATAGTGAGTTGAGAACGAAATTCTTACGCGAGCGGTTTCCGCAAGCGTATGGCGGTCTGATTGTCGATGCCGGTGTCATGGTGAACTAAACTCAGTGCGTCCCGGAGTTCGTCATTGGGAGAGCGATGCATTCCCACTAGCAACCGGCAGCTATTACCTTCACCGCCAGGCCAGCGTTCGACAAAGGAATCGATCTGCTTCCAGCCGCGAAGGTTGAAGTAGCCGACGCAGGAGTCCCCCCGGTCGGAGACTTCGAGCGTTTCACGAAGCGCTGGGAGCAGCTGTTTGTCGATGTTATCGAAGATTCTTGGCATCAGTCAGTATGGCCTTTGCGA
>JAIVJP010000030.1:2123-8183 GCA_020199975.1 Acidobacteriota bacterium | reverse complement strand
GCAGTAAGCAGACCGCAGTAAGCAGACGGCAGTAATCAGAAAGAGGCAAACGGCCGGACGGGTTGCCGCGATCACTCTTGAGTTTGGCCCGCAACATATTTGCTCAATTGGTAGTACTAGCCGGAAGCGCGACCGTCTGCTTCCTGCCTTCTGCCACCTGCCTTCTGCCACCTGCCTTCTGCTTCCTGCCTTCTGCTCCTGCCTTCTGCTCCTGCCTTCTGCTCCTGCCTCCTAGAACGGAATGCCTCCGGTGAATATGCGAGCGAAACTGAGAATCGATGTAAAGCTCATAATCTTCTGAAGGGTCTTAAGTTTGTTGCCGGGAACGATGACTTGATCGCCCGGAACGAGGTAGGTGCTATCGGGAGCTTTGCCCTTGTAAATCGCTGACACGTTTACTGCAATGGGTGCCAGGATCCCGTTTTGCTGCCGGCGCAGCACTACCACCTTGCTGCGATCGCCGGTCGGCAGCACACCGCCGGCTTCGGCAATGGCCTCCGTGACAGTCATGCGATGACTCATCAAACGAATTCCCGGTTGGGCAACGTCACCGATGATGCTGTAGCGATATGAAGAAGCCTTCTCGAGGGATACTGAAACCTGTGGGTCGATGATGTACTCGTCATATCTCTGCTTGATTATTTCAGCGACTTCTTCCACGGTTTTGCCGTTAACGAAGACTCCGCCGGGTATGAGCGCCAGAGATATGCGTCCGCTCGGCGGAATAGTGATTCCTGCCCGCGAATAGCGATCCTGTCCGAAAACGTTGACGGAGATGACGTCTTCTGGGCCCAGCCGATAGGTCGTGAAAAAGTTATTGTAGTAGGGAACAACCGCAGCCTCTTCGGATAATTGTTCGTGACGGTTTGCCTGAGTATCAGCCGGAACATCACCAGGCTGGGTCGACGTTTTATCGGGCTCGAGCCGGTCGCTCGTCGGAGTGGCTGGACTCGTTTTCTGGCCCGGCGCCTTGGCCGGATCCTGAGCAGGCTTTATGGCCGCCCTTTGGCGGGGCTGATTGCCGGCGGGATCCTGGGGTCGCGCCAGGATGGTTGCTGCTGAGGAGACTGTAAAGGCGGCCGCGAATGCGAGCGCTACACTGCTGTTCACTATCTTCATTTCAAACCTCCAAAAACTTGCGTCAGCCTTAGTGGGCTCCCCGTCCAAAGAGAATAATTTTGATCGTCTCAAACAAAATGAGGAAATCCAGGATCAAACTCTGATTCTTTACGTAATAGAGATCATATTGGAGCTTCTGCCGCGCATCCTCTATGGAAGCTCCATAGGCGCATTTGATCTGGGCCCAACCTGTCAGCCCCGGCGGGATCAAATGACGCTGTTCGTAGAAGGGGATTTCCTGAGCCAGCTGGGCCACAAAATGCGGCCGTTCCGGGCGAGGCCCAACGAAGTTCATCTCACCACGAAGTATGTTCCAAAATTGTGGGATCTCATCAACGCGAATCTTCCGAATGATTCGGCCCAGACGCGTAGCTCGATCATCGCCTTCGCTCGCCCATACAGGACCGGCTTGCTCCGCGTCCATTCTCATGGAACGAAACTTCACGAGCGTAAATGGGTGGCCACTTTTGCCCACCCGCTCCTGCTTGTAAAAGACCGGACCGCTTGAATCCAACTTAATTAGAATGGCCGTGAGCAGCCCGATCGGCAATGAGAGGATGGCGCCAATCAAGGCTACGAACCGGTGCACTACACTCCGCGTCAGCCCGGAAAAGCGAGCCTCTCTGCCGCGCCCCGAAAAGATCAACCACGATGGGCGAATCATGTTCAAAGAGACCCGACCGGTTAACCGCTCGTGGAAAGAGGCTCCTTCCTCAATAGCCACGATCCCGGCCATACTCAACCGCAGCAGCTCTTCCGTTGGTAACTGCCCACGTCTCTCCCCCATGGCTACTACGATGCGATCAATGTTTTCGCGTTTCACTACCTGTGCGAGCTCAGATGTCACTGCAATTACTCGAGGATTGATTAAGCTCTTTCCAAGCAGCTCGGTATCATTGCCCACAAACCCGATGATGCGGTAACCCGCGTCCGGTCTTTCGAGAACCTCACGAGCGACTTCCACCGCCAGATTGCCCGAGCCGACTATTAGAATCCGTTCGCCATAAGCCGGATGTCCTAAGAACCAGTGAATCGAAAGCCGCCAGCTAAGCATTAGTGCCAAAGCGAGAGGCAAAGCAATCAGGGAGATACCGCGCCCTAACATTAATTGGGGAAAAGCGTAGAAGGCCAGGGCCAGGGCAATCCACGCAAGACCAAGAGCTTGCACCAAGCGCAGCAGCAGCTCTCGGCGATCGTGCATGACGATGAAATCGTAGAGATCGAATAAATAAAAGGCGGTCAAACAGAAAAGCGTAGCGATTCCGGCTTTGAGAAGTCCCTGACGCAACATCAGCTCGTAATTCGCATCTTCAAGTCCAAGCCGCAGATACACAGCGGCCACGATCGCACCAAAAACGACCGTGGCTTCGGCGAGAAGCAGCAGACCAGTGCGGGCATTGAAACGTGACGCTCTCAACTGACGATTGCAACCTCCTTTTTACCTGTGAGGGTCCCTGCATTCTCCGCAGGCAGCCCACGATCACGGCGATAGTATCTTTGCTGGTAGTAGTAGGAGCTGTCATCAGGTTGATCTTCCGTGCGATTGAGGATCACGCCCAGGACTCTTTCCTTCGGTAGTTGCTCCAGCAACTTGTCTATATGGGAATAGCGTGTCTTCCCGGCCCGAACTACCAGCAGCGCTCCATCTGCTCTACTGATCAGGACGTTAGCGTCGGTAAAGATTCCCAACGGCGGAGCGTCGATAATGATGTAGTCGAACATTCGGCGCGCCTCCGTGATCACCCGCGCGAAGGTGGGGCCGGAAAGCAGTTCGGCGACATCATCGCGAGCTCTTCCTCCGGGCAAAAGATAAAGCCCCGCAGGGTCCAGGCGCACGATGGCTTGTTGCAGGCTGATCTGGCCGCCGAGCACCTCTGAAAGCCCAGCTGGTGCCTCAATACCAAGGTAATCAGTGGCGCAGGGTCGGCGCAGATCACTATCAATAATCAAAGCCCGCACTCCCTCGCTTTGGGCCAGCAGCCAGGCTAGATTAAGCGCAGTCAAAGTTTTGCCTTCACCAACTCCCGAACTGGTAATGACGAAGACACGCATCTGCAAGCGTTCACCGGCTTGCAGTATCCGAGTACGAAGGGAACGAAACTGTTCACAGTAAGCGGAACGTGGCTGGCTGATCGCCACTAAGTGAGGCTCGACGCGTGCCGCGGAAACGTCATAAGAGACGAATCTCGCGGTACGCGTCGCGCCGGCAGCGTCCAAAGTTGCCCCAACAGCACGCGAAGCCATTCCGCCGGGGAGTGCCGACCCGTCGGGGGTATCCGCAGTGTGCGCAGTGGACGCTGAACTATGCACCGCACCATCCGTGCTCAGAATTGAAGAGCCGCTGAACAATTGCTCTTCAACCTGCTTTGCGGAAGGCAGACCACGATCGGCCGCTCCGCTGCGATGCTCAGAATTTTGAGATGGTCGTTGCTTGCCCGCGCCGGCCTTCTCAGTGGCGCTGGCGCGTCTTAGTGCTTCGAAGACTCTTCCCATCAGCTTTCCCTCTCAAATAATCTCTCTCCAGGATGTTTAGTTTGTTACTCCGTCGCAAGGTCGAAACCCCTTCCGCTTCGCTATCCGGTGGGCCAGTTCCGGCGGCCCAGAGTTCGGCCCGGTCGGCATCCGAGAAGATTCTGGCCGGTGATTCTCCTTCTTCGCCAGGCTGCGTACCCCGATTAGCAGACGGAAGCATGTCGAACGTTTCCGCAACCTCCTCTATAACCGCCCGACTGATCGTGGGCTCGCCAGCCGCATAGCCTGCGAGCAAAGCGTTGTCGCAAAGATTATTGATATTGCGCGGAATTCCTTCAGAACAGCGAAAGGTGTAGTCGATGGCCCCCGGAGAAAAGATGTCGGTTCTTTCAGCGCCGGCCACCAGCAGACGCGAAGCTATGTAACGATCGGTCTCCTCGACATTCGGCAGCGGCTTGATTACGCAACGCAGGGCAACTCGTTGTTTGAGCTGACGAAGATCAGGGTTATTGAGCACCTCGCGCAACTCCGGCTGGCCAGTCAAAACAATCTGTAGTTTCTTGGCCGTGTTGGACTCAAAATTGGAAAGTAGCCGGATCTCTTCCAGCACCTGTGGTGACAGTCCCTGGGCCTCGTCAACGATCAGCACCGTACGCAATCCTCGGGAGTGGCGAGATTCCAGCGCGCGTCCCAGCTCCATCAGCAGTTCCGACTTGGTTTCCCACCTTTGGACATCGAGCAACGTCGCTACGTGCTGGTAAAATTCAGGAACCGAGAGCCGAGGGTTGAAGATGTAGGCTACGAGAACTGTGCGGTCCAATCGCTGCATCATCCAACGCAAGATTGTTGTCTTGCCGGTGCCCACTTCTCCAATGACCACCACCAGACCCTTACCGCTCTCAATGCCGTAGTGAAGGTTGGCCATCACTTCGGTGTGCGAGGGAGTGAAGTAGATAAAGCGCGGATCAGGTGTGAGCCCGAATGGTAATTCTTTCAGTCCGTAAAATTCTGCGTACACTCTTTGGACCTCCATCTGCGGGGAGCACCGAGCATCCCTCTGGTCGCGATCAGGCGCGTCCTGATGTCATAAGAAATTCGAAAACATGCGTAGCCCTCAGGACCAGCGCGAGCAAAGGAATACTCACAATCGTAGCCACGATCCCGGCCGCAAGCAGCAACCTGCGCCGTCTGGGAATGGCGAGCGCTTCCTGAGGGGTCAGCAGCTCAGGAACTGAGGCTAGAACGGGTAAACCCGTGTAGTGCGCTGCATCTTCTCTGTTCTGGATGGTTAGCAACTTAGGAACTTCAAACACTGCGGTCAGAAATAACCCCAGACCCAGTCCCAGCCCCAAGCCCATCGCAAAGAGCAGAAATCGTTTCGGCGCTACCGGCTGTGAAGGTAGGTAGGCCGAGTCGATAACCTGGATGCTTTCGCCCTGCTGCTGGCTAGCTGCATCAGCGCCGAGAGCGATCCTCTGTTGTGTTGCAAGAAGTGAATCGTAGGCAGCCTTCTTCGTTTGGTACTCGCGATCGATCCTTCCTAAATCCACCTCAACACCGGGGACGGTATTTATTCGCTGCATAACCTGGCCGATCTGAGCATCGATGTCGGCAAGCGTCTGCTGTCCGCGCTTTATTTCACTGTCCATCAGCCTTAATTCGCCTTCCAAACTGGCGACGTGGAGGTCTGGCCGATCGCGGAGCTTTTCCTGCTTATCTTTAATCTTCTGCTTCCAATCGCTAACCATTTCGTCCATCGACTGTTTGACCGAGTCGATCTCAGCCTGTTTGGACTGGACATCCGGATGCTTGGCCTTCAGTTCAGTCAGCATGCGCTGAAGCTGTGCTTCAAGGTCTGCCTTCCTTGCGGCGAGTTGAGCCCAAGCCGGGGTCGTTTTTGGATCGGTGGTGTTTTCGATTACCTCTTCCTTTACTTGTTCAGTCGTTTTCTTGATCAGTGCGAGCTGTCCGGCCAGCGCCGAGCGGCGATCCTGATAGCGGCCGACTTCCGAGATGTAAGCTTTCTGCTGCTCGCGCAACCCGGCAAGTTGTCCTACCAGGGATGCAGCTCCCGAGGGAAGATGGCCGACGTTTTGCTGCATAAATTCCAAACGTCTATTGTCTACGGCATCGAGCTCTTCCTTAGCTTGACTAACTTGCTGGTCGAAGAACTGCCTTGCCGACGTCGTGGAATTGATGGTGTTCTTTGTCTGTTCGTTGATGTACTTGCTTGCCAATTCCGAAGTGACCAACTGAGTGGCCCTGGGATCGCGACCGCGATAGCTAATATTGAAGCCGTTGGTAATGTCGTTACGACTAGTGTTGACCTCCACCTTGATGTCCTTGCGAATCTTGTCAATGATGACTTCCATCGGCTCGCCGCGCATTCTTTCGCTCTTGTAGAGCTGATACTTCTCCACAAGCGGCTCGAGGGAGCTGCGACTCGTGACCACCTGCGCAATACTACTC
>JAIVJP010000030.1:0-2046 GCA_020199975.1 Acidobacteriota bacterium | reverse complement strand
AGGATAATCAACCATTTTCGCTTCCAAACGATCTTTGCATATTCGCCTGGGGTTCGATTGCGGAATTCAACACTCATACTGCACTCCTAATTTCTATTGCTCATGAATCCGACGTTCCGCTGCAACATTCGCCAGGCAGTGGCGTAGTTCAGAAAAACGTCAAACAGCTTGCAGGGGTTGGACGCCCCCCATTCTTTCAAAAGGCCCTGGTTGGAGCGTCGCCCGAAAACCCCGTCATCAAAGTGTGGCGAGGGCCTTCCGCGCTTCGTCCGCATCTGGAAAAGGAACGTTATCGGCCAACCGCAGCGCGACGGCCAGCTCCCGTTTTGCTCCCTCTTTGTCGCCTTTGGCTTTGAGCGCCATTCCCAGGTGGTAACGATATGTTGGACTGGGGGAAACCTTGGCTTTACTCGCCGCCGCTTCGTCAAGAGACACAGCCTTTTGCAACTGTTCTACGGCAACTGCGTTTAGCCCTTTCTTGTAGTAGACCCATCCCAGCGTATCCACAAAACCGGCAACCTGCGGATTCTTCTGGACCACACCTTGCGCGAGCCGTACCGCCTCGTCGAGGTTGCCCAAGGTCTCGCCATGAACAGCATAAAGCCAGGCAAGGTTATTGGCAGCGATCATGGCGTTTTGATCTTGTTCAAGCGCTTTACGATAGTTTTCGACGGCTGCCTTATAGTCCTGGCGGGCGTCATAGAGCATGGCGATTAGTGTATAGGCCGTGGAGTTATCGGGACGCTTGTCGAGGATCTTCTGATATTCAGCAATAGCCCGCTCTTCCTGTTTCGTATTGATGAACAGTGCGCCCAGCGCCGAGTAAGCGGCGAGATAATTGGAATCCAATTCCAGCGTTTTTCGCAGTTCGTTTTCCGCTCCCTGCTGGTTGCGCTCAAAGCCGTAAATCTGCGCTTTTAGATAATGCAATGATGCGTCATTAGGATACGAGCTAAGCGGCTGGTCGAGCCTGGCGTGAGCCTTACCAAGCTCGTTACGACGTGCGTATAGATTGATCAGGCCATTCAACGCGTTGAAGTCCGTAGCCGCAACAGACAAAGCGTTCTCGTAAAACGCGACGGCCTCATCCGCTTTGTTTTCCGCTAGTGAGAGGGCCGCAAGATTGATATAGACATCCGTGTTCCTCGGATCAATATCGCGCGCCGCCATTAAGTCTTGCTGGGCGGCTGCCCTATTACCCAATTGCGCTTGTGCGGCACCACGAGCGATGTGGGCCTTCAAACTCATTTCAGTGAGCATCTGTGGGGAATTCTCTCGATCTGGCCCGGCCTTACTCAGACGATCAAGCATGTCATTCGATAGACTCAGAGCTGCTCTTGCATCTCCTGACGCAAGGCTTATCTGGATCTGCATTAACTTGGCGGGAAGGTAGTCCGGATAGTTTCTTTCCAGATCGCCCGCGAATACGCGTGCCTGATCCATCAACCCAAGACTGAAGTTAGCCTGGGCCATAAAGTAAAGCCCGGTTTTCGAATTCGGTTCCTGTTTCAAAACTTCCTTCAGGTCTTCAATGGCCTTTTTTAGTTCCTCGGCCTGACCGGTTCGCGCCCGAACCCGGGAGCGCAGCAGAAGCGCTTGCCGGTCGTGCTGATCTTTCTTCAGCACCTCATCAATCTGCGCGTTGGCCCCTGATATGTCACCACGCTGGAGCATGATCTCGCCTAACCGGTAGCGACCATGTGTGAAGTCGGGGGATTTGGTCAGAATGTCCTGATAAATTCTGACCGCGTCATCGAGGCGATTGATGGAAGAATAAAAGTCGGCCAGCAGCGCCTGGCTTTCGGGTTTGTCTTTGTCCAGATCGGCCAGCCCCTTAAAAGCTTCTTCAGCTTTATCGAGCCGCTTGCCTACTAGGTAGAAGCTGGCAAGCACAAAACGTGAGTTGCGGTTTGCGGGCTCCACTTCGACGGCCTTCTGCAACTCAATCTCAGCGTCGGGGAGGCGATTAGTTTGAGCGAGGAACCTCCCGTATTCTGTGTGAACCAACGCAGAATTATTGTCTATCGAGATGGCCCGCTTGAAAAC
>JAIVJP010000266.1 GCA_020199975.1 Acidobacteriota bacterium | reverse complement strand
TGCTTTCTGGCTCTGGCTTTCCTGGGGCTCGCGCCCCAGGCTTTATGCTGCCGCCTGCTTCGCAGGCTCAGCGATTAATTTGACGGCGCTTTTGTCGACGCACTTTAGAGACAGGACACTAGCAGCGAAGAACAAATTGAAGCAATACTATGAGAAACTCGGTTTTGTCGAGATGAAGTCCACGCCATTCATGTTCCGCAGCATGGCTTGGGCACTGCCATCCATTGAGCAATTGCGTTCGGAACAAACTGCTAACTAAATTTTGCAATTCGGAATTTGGCAGAATTTTGGCAGACTGCGCTTGCAACTCAGTCAATTATACAACGTGAGCGTGACTTCTCTAGTCGCTCAAGTGAATGTTTATCGGCTTAAGAACGCTTACGCGCTTTACGAGGTGACGAGTGACGGCGTTGACACGGTAGGGGTCTGGGGTTCAAATCCCCACGCGCCTACCATTAGAATCAATAACTTGCGAGGGAAGCGGCTGCTCCGGGCCGCTTTTTGTGTCGTTGTTCGTGCCATTACCCTCCGCCAAAACGCTTCCAGCACCTCTCTTGGCTCCAACATGTCCCGCCTGGTGGTTCACGATTGTGGTGGCCGCCATGTGTAGCCTTCGACATTCGGTCCGCCCGGTGGCCCTTCTCCCATATGGATCCCGACTGGAATGTCGAGCTCCTCGGCAAGCGCGAAGTAGGCTCGAGGCTAGGGTCGGCGGGACTCATGCCACGGTACTGCGGAGCAATCTCCGCGAACACCAAGACCTTGCCTTCATGACCGACCACGGGACACAGGCGGCAACAAAAAGGAAAGTGCAAAGATCAGAGAAGTTATTCGTCGCGTATTCATCATTACCCGAAAATCGATTTCATGAAAAAGTTTGGGCAGCTAGACCTTTGCCTCCCGGCCAAACGTTTCCACGGCGATCTGCAGTCTCTCGAGTGCGCCTTGCAACACTCCATCTTCACGCGCAATGCACAGTCGCATATAGTTGTTCCAGTCATCGCTATCAGCAAAAGCGCTCCCTGGCACGCCTGCCACTCCTGCTCGGTCGATTAACATCTCATTAAGCTGCATAGCATCTTCAAATCCCTCGGGAATCCGTGTCCATACATAGAATGCGGAGCCAGAGTCGTAAACTTCGAATCCCACCTGCTCTAGCGCCTGAACGGCGAATCTCCTCTTGACTACAAAACTCTCGTGTAAGTCGGTGTAGTACCGCGGATCAATCTTTAACACTTCGGACAGTGCACGCTGTAGCGGCGTCGGCGAGCATACGTAGAAAACACTATTAGCCTTGTTGAGAGCAGACACGAGGCGCGCGTCACCGTAAACGTAGCCGAGCCGCCAGCCAGAGATATTCCATGATTTGGAGAAGGAGTTGACAGCCGCCGCAATGGCTTCCAACTCACTTCCCGTGAACACCTTGCCGGTCGGATTCGCCGGCGTACAAACGATAATTGCCTCCAAAGGGAAAGCCTTGCGATTCTTCAACGCTCGACATCGAGCGCGCAACTCATCAGGGTCGAGTTCAAGCTTCTCACCATGAAGCGGTAGCAGCTCCGTCGTTCCCCCCAACTCATTGAGAATGTGCCGGTGGTAAGGATAGTAAGGCTCAAAGACGAGGACGGAAGCGCTCCTGAGGTATGTTTGAGCGATGGCTATGAGCGCTCCGGTCGCGCCGGGGGTGATTAGCAGCTGCAGCGGATCGCCTTCCGGATCGATCAAGATTCCGTTAAAGGTAGCGATCTTTTCCGCGACCGCGCGACGAAGTTCAATTAGACCCTCCGCCGGGCCGTAGTGGTTCTGGCTCGCCGCAATGACACGACTAGCTGCCTCAGCCAAAGCGGGATTAATAGCGAGTTCCGACTGGCCTTGCACAAGATTGCCGCTGGAAGCCACGAGTCGTGTAAGCGCTCGAATATCAGGTCGGGATTTCGTCTTCATTGGTTTCATCAGCGCGACCGGTCCTAACTTCTTCTGCCTCTTAACTTTGAAACTTTCATCCTCTTCTAAAGCGTCGCTATGAGCCCCGCCAAGAGAGCACCGCGCAGTGCAATATCGGAGATCAAGATGTGTTCGTGTGCGGAGTGCGCGCCATCGCCATCCGGGCCCAGGCCGTCAAGCACTGGGACATTAAGCGCGGCGACAAAGTTGCCATCCGATGCTCCGCCGACCGATTGCTCTCCAAGTTCAAATCCGAGACAAGCAGCTATCTCCCGCGCCTGATGGTAAAGTTTTACTACGCCTTCGGTCCGCTCAAGCGGGCCACGATTAATGCCTCCGTTAACCGCGAGGTGTACGCGCTCGTCAAATGATCGCAAGCTGCCCATCAGTTCATCGACCCGCTGAGCTTCTTTGAGGCAACTGAAGCGGACGTCGATTTCGATCTCAGCCTCCGCCGCGACCACGTTGCTCCGGGTGCCGCCGCGCACGACGCCAACATTGAAATTCGTGCCGCTCGCCGGATCGCTCATCGAGTGAAACTGTTCGGTTTGACGCGCGAGTTCCAGAATGGCGCTCGCCCCCGCTTCGGGATTCAGGCCAGCGTGCGAAGCAATCCCGTGT
>JAIVJP010000265.1 GCA_020199975.1 Acidobacteriota bacterium | reverse complement strand
CAGCAATTCGAACGCCCGTGCTGCCCTAGTAACTTCTGCGAGTACTGCCTGGTCGCGCGGCGTTGAATAAACCACGCCGTAGCCGCGTTCCGGGTCGGGTGTCAAAATCCAGAACATCGCTCCGCCGACGCCTGCCCGAAGGTTGCCTTCCAGGAATGCCCGGAACCATTCAACCTGGGAGAATCCCTTGTAGCCTTCCAGGCCCATGCCAAACTCTCCAAATACCAGGGGCTTGTTGATCGAGAAGGCTGCCGCCGCCCGATTGTTAAAGAATTCGAGCAGCGCCGTCGGCGAATCCACAAAGAGGTCCCCATCAGGGATTGGATAGTTGTGCACGTCACAGTAGTCGATCTTCGGCAAGCGGTGATCCGCAAGCCATTCCCTTCTCTCCGCGGCCGTCTTATATCCCCAGGTGCCGGGCGCGATGATGTGCTTTGGATCGAGCGACTTCAGATAAGCGCTCATCTCAGCAATCCATGTCCGCCGTTCCGACCAGCGGCCTGTCACGGCCTGCGCTTCATTCATCAACTCCCAACCAAAAATTGTCGGGTCGTCCCGGTACAAGACTCCGGTTACCGTATTCCGGCGCGTGGCTACCTTTTCCAGATGCTCGCGATAGAGGCGGCGCGTGGTTTCGTTGGTGTAAAAAAGCATGGCGCGCTCGGGGTTGATGCCAAAAGGAAACCGATCATCGTCTGCATCCTTGATTCCCGCCCAGCGCAAATACTGGGTAACACCGCCGGTGTCACGCCACCAGTTAGTCAGACAGAGCTGCACGCGGATATTGTTGCGTTGAGCTTCAACGATCACGTTGTCGAGGTGCACAAACGCTTCTTCGTTCCACTCATTAGGCCGATAGCGAAACGGGTGAGTCCTTGGCCAATCGGCAAAGTCCGCCAGCGGACCCACGTCATTTGGACCACCCTCGCCAAAAGCCCAGACCCGCACTACGCGCATGCCCGCTTGCGCAGCCTGCCGCAGCGTTTCTGGCATCCGCTCTCTGTCGTCATCCCGGTACATGATCGCGACGTTCGCGCCCACGAAACGAAATGGCTGCCCGTCAACTACGAAACGGCTGCCCCGAGTTTGTACGAACCCTTTGATTGCCGCTCGACCCTCGGAATGGGAGGGACCGCGAAAGAATAGAAATGCCGCGCTCACAATAACTGCGAGCGCGGCTATTACCAGGAGTCTCTTTGCCATCTAAGCGAACTAAAAAACCAAACGTGCTAGCGCGGGCTGGTCAGTCGGATAAAACCGGCAAATCCCAGGACCGCCGCAATCAGCCAGGCGACGGCGCCCAACACCAGCAGGCCGAGCATGACCGGAGCGAAGTAGCCGGGCTCACGAAAAGTGGTCTCCGCCTGTGCAAGCACTGCCAACATTGCGATCGTCACCAAATCTCCTGGGTCTATTCCTTTATAACAAACCAAACGCCGTTTGCGTATAACAAACCAAGCGCCGTTTGCGCGCGTCAGAAGCTGCGAACTTGTGCGCAAACGGCGTCAAAGGCTCACTGTGGTTCGGAAGTAGAAACTAAAACGGCACAGGCACCGCCCGGAGACAGATAAGACCAAGCCTCCGTGCGGAATGGTGACGCAAAGCCCCGGGCCTATTGCGTAATGTGAATCTCCTCTTCCTTGTTAACGTGACCCAGGAAATAAATTAGCCCGCAAACGAAAGCGATGGCTGCCAACCCGAGCGAAATCCAGCCGAAACTGTGACCGCCCTCGGCTTCCGCGAAAGTCACGAACTTGTAGAAGTAATAGATCGCACCCGCGCCCGCTGCCAAGCCTACGATCACGGCCAGTACGTCTTTAATGTTCATCTTGAACCTCCGGCCAATGAGTAATGAAGGTTAAGGAAAAAGCCAAAACTCAATTCAGGCCTGCATGTTAACGCCTGCGCGCGGATGAAAGCAAGCCCTTCATCTGTTCATTTCAGAATGGCACGGCGGTCACCTTCTCGACTGGTTATCCGTTCGCGATCCAAAAACTCCAGCAAGGGAATGGCATATTTTCGGGAAATGCCGGCTAGAGCCTTGAACGCAGCAACATCGATCGTCCTCCCGGGCTCATGTTGATCGCCATACTCCTTGAGCCTGGCTATCAATTTGTCGAGCGCCTTTCGGTGGAAAAACAGTTCTCCCTGAACCCGCACCAGAGTCCGCCCATCGATCAGAAGTTGCAGCACTTTTCGCCCGTGGTTTCTCTGCGAACTTGTGACCATGGCCGCCTGCATCGCCTCGTCTACCGAAGGCGGTTCGAGGTCCGCCTTCTCATACTCTTGCGCCAATCGATCTCGCAACCCTGCGTCGCTGGCTGAGAGTTCGACAGTGTGTGTACGTGCGCGGACCACATCCCGGTCAGAAACAAGCGCGCCTTCCCGCTCCAGCGCCAGCAGCACCGCGCGGAAAACTTCAGGCTGAGTGTGAGCGAAGCGTCGCTCGCGGAGAGTCTCGCGCGCCGCGCCTCGAGTCAACGGCTCTCTTCGGTGATGCACGCTGACTTCATCCACGGCTGCTTGTTTCAAACGCTGGAAAGTGGCCGTTGAAACAAACACACCTTCACACTCTATCACTGCACCGCTCTGCTTTGCCTGAGTCAGAGTCTGAGTGAGCGTGTCATCGTTCCAGCCGGTGCGAGCAGCGAGATCCGCGAATCGTTGACCCTGGTCCCCGGAGGACTCGACGAAAAGCGATACTCGCTCCGCACCGTTGGCGACCATTAACTTCTGTAGCCGTTGACGGACCTGGGCCAGGTCGCGTCCCCTATGCTTGACGGCAAACGGATCGAGCATTAGAC
>JAIVJP010000550.1 GCA_020199975.1 Acidobacteriota bacterium | reverse complement strand
GCATTGGAGAATCCCCAGGCCACCAATGAGTCCGGTGCTTCCGGTTCCAAAAGGCTGATGGCAACTTTTGCCAGGTTGTCGTCCAGCGGGACAATCACGGATCCGAGAGGAAACGTTCGTCGCTCACTAATTAATTCGACTTTGAACTTAGGCATGAACCGACCCTCGAATGGGCCAGCGGGCCATTTCAACTCATTAAACCTATAACTCTCGATATCTATTGTCGTAGCCTCTGAGGTAGGTTGTAGTCGCAGTCCGTGTGTGCTCAAGACTGCGATCACCTCTTTCCATTGAGGCGGCACAATGTAATAAAGCGGCCGAGTTACTTCTTTCGTTACGCGAAAGGTGTTGTACATCGGCACGGTCACATCGAGTGGCTTCGTCCCAAAGACTACTCTGGTGTCTCCGGACACGTCGCTCGGTTCAGTCCGATATTCAAGTGCTTTCAGGTGGTACGGGATCGTCTTGTCAGTCAACTCGAAATCAATAGAAAGCTTGCGCCCGGCGTCATCTGGGCGACTCTGCCACACTGTCTGCTCGTCCGCCGCGCGCACTGCATCAAGAAGACTTTGTGGGTCGCGATTAACCTCCGTCAGCGCAAATCTCAGCAAATCGTATGTGCCGATGACCCGCGATCGGTAGTCTTTGATCATATGCGTTTCAATCAGAATAGCCGCACGATTCCGCAGGGGTACATAGCCGGTGGAAAAGCGAGGACTGCCATTGAAATCTCGAATGCCTTTCCTAAAATCTCGGTTGTCCGCAAACTCGAGATACCACGAGACAACATTGCCTGCGCCTTCAGTAGCGGGAAACACCTTTCCATCTATCACTTTCCGCTGCCAGGCAAGCACGCTGGGGGCAATCCCATCGTGATGCTCAAACTGATAGGTGATGTTGTAGCGATAGTCGGCCCCATCGGTGACGTGACAATCGATGAATAATTCGGGGTTCCAATTGTTCCAGAGAGCTAACCACGCTCGAGTCTCAGGCGTATCGGCCTTCATGTAGTCGCGGTTAAGATTTTGGTTGGTAGTGGTGGCGCGCCAGCCCATGTCGGTGGGGCCATTCTGGTTGATGCGGTTGTAGGGACTCGATCTTTCGTGCCCGTCTGTGTTGTAGATGGGAATGAAAAGCACTACTACGTTTTCCAACAACCCCGGCTGCGTTTTCGTGATGGCAATGTCCCTCAACAGAGCGAAACCGGCATCTTTACCGTCGGGCTCGCCGGAATGAATGCAAGCCTGGATGAGCACCACAGCCTTGCCTGCCTTTCTTGCTGCCTCAGGCGTGAACGTATCGCCTTCGGATGCAACCAGGAGCGGCAGCTCGCGCCCTTCTCCGCTATGGCCAAACGAGGTGTATTTGATCAGTGGCGAAGCAGCATCGAGCCTTCTTGCATAAGCTATTGTTTCGTCGTAATTGGGTGTTTCGCGATACTTGGTCTTCTCCGCATGTGTCTGCCATTCGGGCGGAGTTGCAGGTTGGGGGTTATGTGACATGTTTAGATTTGATCAGGAACCCGAATCAGGACAATGCTGCCTAAGAT
>JAIVJP010000323.1 GCA_020199975.1 Acidobacteriota bacterium | reverse complement strand
GGCATTAGCGGTTCGGAGTTGACTGGTGTCGCCTTTAGTTCCGCCGAGCGAGCTGTGATTGTCGGTTACGGAGGAACGATACTTGAAACCGATGATGGTGGCATCACCTGGCGGTCAATAAATTCGTTGATTACCACAGATCTTCTTTCCGTCTTTTTCGCCGACGACAAATTGGGATGGGCTGCGGGCGATAATGGCGTGGTCCTGACCACCGGCGACGGCGGAACGATTTGGCTGCCCGTCAATGTGCGCACAAGTCCCAAGCTGGCCACCGTCTATTTCGCGGATGAATCGTTAGGATGGGCCGCAGGCGCTGATGGGCTCGTGGTCCGCACCGACGATAGCGGCCTCTCGTGGCGCCGGCTCACCGAGGGTGGGCGTGACGACCTGGCACACATCTTCTTTCTTGATGGCTCTCGCGGACTGGCTGTGGGCTCACGTGGCAGGATTCTTTTTACCAGCTCCGGGGGAAAGAACTGGACCGTCCGACCATCAGCCACCACCGCGCGCTTAAACGCAATCGATTTCGTCGACCAGAAGCAAGGATGGATAGTGGGAGACAAAGGAACCATCCTGAGGTCTGTGAATGGCGGCGTCACCTGGTCGCAGGTTGCGGTGGAAGTTCGCGAAGATCTGTTCGGTATCGACTTCGCGTCGCCCCAGCAAGGATGGGTTGTGGGAGCGCGGGGAGCAATTCTACACACAACAGATGGCGGGGAGACCTGGCAAGCCCAGCGCGCCGACACTTTTAGCTGGCTTGAAGATGTGCGCTTTACTGATGAGAAGCGTGGCATTGCCGTGGGGTCAAGCGGAACAATCCTGCTCACGGAAGACGGTGGCGAGACCTGGAAACGTGTTGACCGGAACTTAAAAGAATGGCTTTACGCTCTTACGTTTGCCGACGCTCAGCGAGGATACGCGGTTGGCGCCCGGGGAGTCATTCTCCGCACTGATGATGGTGGCGTCAACTGGAAGGATGTTGAGAGCGGCCTGACCACAAACCTTTTTGCCGTTGGAGTTGTGGGGCGGGACGACGTCTTGGTGACCGGAGACCAGGGCCGAATCTTGCACAGTAAAGATGCGGGTCAAACGTGGGAGATGCAACCAACGATTACCAGCACCCCACTTTTCTCAGTCGCTTACCGAGGTGGCTCTAACATCTGGGTCGCCGGCCGGGGCGGTGCGATCCTGCGACGCACCGAAGAGATTGCGACAGTCAGAATTCCAACACCCAAGCTCCCCCCGGCACTCCGTCGTGGTCCACCAAAGATTGAATCACACAACAGTCAACTTGTGATCGATGATGGTGATATTCCACGTGCGTCCCCTCCACAGAAACAACCTGCGCGACCGAAGTGAAGCGGCCCACGGATAGAACGCGGATCAGGCCAAGATTATATAGGATTACAGGAGTTAGCTCTGGCTTCCTGATTCTCAATCACGTTACTTCAGATTTGCGTCATCCGCGTTACGCGGCTACGGTTCTCCTTCTTATTCCCAGCTATCCTCTGCCTGGATCCCGCGGCGGATGCCTCATCATCTCCGCGGCAACTTCGATTGCTTCCTCGTAGATCTTGTCGTTGCACAGGATTTCCATCTCACGACTCAGCAGTTGGGCCGCACTCCAATTTCTAACAGGTAGCAACCGGCCTGGATAGGAGCGCTCACCGATTGTAGTCTTCGTTTCCAAATGGAGGCCATCCTCGCTACGGCTGACCAGGAAAGTGGCCGGCACGTCAGCGGCTTTCAAGCCGATCTGACTGAGTCTTCCGGATTTCATTGCCGGACGCTGCACCTCTTTGAGACTGAGTTTGATGAGACGATCATTTTTCTTAAAGTGGAAAGATAGACCTTCGGGCGACCGCTGTGTTTCCTTTGCGCCGGCAAATCTCCAGTTCAGACGGCTGGCGAGCCAGCCAGCGATGAGTAATGCTTGTGAGGAAACGGCTGAAGCTTTTCCCGTTTCAGCCACAAAGTAAATCCGCACATCTGAAATTTGATCCAACTCAGTGCGGTAATCCTCCACGTCATAAAAATTGGCCAGCGATGCTCTCCAGGGCGTTAGCCGGGCCCAGTTAATATCGCTAAGGACTATTGCTTCGTCACTTCTGCGCTTAACGAGCTGCGCGACTGCGACAAAGTGTGACGGAGGGTCCTGGAAATCGGCGGAATCGATCACCACACGATCAGCGGCTAGGCAAAGCTGGCTGAACACTCTATCCACCGCACCTAGTTTCCCACGCCACCAGAGAAATACCGGCAGGTCAGGCACGAGTAGCGGTAGTGCTGCGCTCGGCAACTCAGAAACAAAACGTCCGTGGGCAGTGAGGGTAATCTCCTCGCAGCAAAGATTCCGCGAGTCTGAACGTTTCTGACTCGCGCAAAAGGCAGATACGTACATCTCGATGTCACGGGCAGCGGCGTTTCTATCACCAGCCATCAGCAAAGCTCGACAGGGGTGGAAAGAAGCCAGTTCACTGATGATCTGATGTGTGTCCGACAATAACGATTCGTCATTCAGGAAGACCATTAAGTCGGCGGCTCGCGCGCGTAAAACAGCCTCATCGCCGACTCCCTGATTGTGCCCCGCGGTCTTTTTCCATAATTCCGCAAGCATCCGCTCAATCGCCTCCACATCAAGCGTGTTCGGCACCTGAATCTGTTGAGAGATGGAAGACATTGTTCGTTTAGTATTCAGTAGTCAGTGTCGTGGTGGCGGAAGTGGTTCGGTCGCAGCCGGCGCCTCCTGGTCTTTTTCATCAATGCCTACACTGTCTGACAGACAATGACAAGTCATTAAAGCTTGCGCCACTGTCTTCCCCGACGTTCTCCCAATTCGAACGCGGCCGGTGGTCCCCATGAACCGGCCTCATAGTTTGGAAAATCAGGAGCTGGTTTTTTCCAAGCCTCGAGAATGGGGGTGACTATTTCCCAGCCACGTTCGACCATGTCGCGACGTGCATAAAGTGTGGAATCGCCGAGCATGCAATCGAGCAACAATCGTTCGTAAGCTTCCGGCGGCTTCACCCCAAAAGAAGAGCCATAGCGAAAGTCCATATTGACCCAGCGAATGCGCATTGCCTGACCGGGAAGTTTGGCGCCAAAACGCAGAGTAATGCCCTCGTTCGGTTGAATGCGAATGACGAGTACATTAGGTTCCAGGGGGGTGTCAGTATCAGTGAACAGTCTATGCGGGACTTCCGTAAAATGGATCGCAATCTCGGTGACGCGCTTCTGCAAGCGCTTCCCGGAGCGGAGGAAAAACGGAACGTTGGCCCAGCGCCAATTATCAAACTTGATCTTAAGGGCCGCGAAGGTCTCGGTGGACGAATTGGGATCGACTCCCGGCTCCTCGCGGTAACCAACGACAGTCTGTCCCAGCACCTCACCGGGGCCGTACTGCCCCCGCACGGCATATTCATCCACCCGGTTGGCTGCAATCGGACGCATAGTCTTCAGGGCTCGGACCTTCTCATCCCGAACGTCATCTGATTTAAGAGAGACTGGCGGATCCATGGCGATCAACGAAACGAGCTGAAAGACGTGATTCTGCATCATGTCGCGTAATGCGCCTGCCCGTTCGTAGTAGGCGCCACGATCTTCAACTCCGATTGCCTCCGCATTAGTGATCTGCACGTGGTCGATGTACTGGTAATTCCACAAAGGCTCAAAGATGCTGTTAGCGAAGCGAAAGACCAGAAGGTTCTGGACCGTCTCTTTGCCCAGATAGTGATCTATCCGATAGATTTGGTGCTCTTCAAAAACCGAGGCCAGTTGGGTGTTTAGTGCGCGCGCACTTGCGAAATCGTGACCGAAGGGCTTTTCAACAATGATGCGCGTCCAGGCCCGACCTTCCGGCCGCGCCAGATTAGCCTGAGCGAGTTGGTTCGCAATGATTCCAAAGAATTCCGGAGCGGTGGCCAGATAAAAGATGCGATTGCCCTGCGTTTTACGCTGATCATCGATCTCCTTTAGACGCGACTTCACTGTGGTGTAAGGTTCGGCGTCCTTAAATTCACCAGAGACATAAAAGATCCCGTCGGCGAAGCTACTCCACGCCGCTTCGTCAACCGTATCTTCCTCACCAAATTCTGCCAGGGCTTCGCGCATCTTCGCGCGGTATTCCTGATCACTCATCTGCTGCCGCGCCACGCCCAGAATGGCAAACTCAGCTGGAATGAGGTGCTGTTGCGCGAGACGATAAAGCGCGGGGAGAAGTTTACGACGGGTGAGATCCCCGGTAGCGCCAAAGATTACTACGACGCAGGGTTCTGCCGTGGGTCCAAGACGGATGCCGGCGCGGAGTGGGTTTACGGGTGCTTCGGTCATCTACTCGCGGTCGATCGCAAAGGATTGTTTGGATGACCGAAAGAATAACACGGCCGAGCATGTCTCACGGCAAGCGTCAGACTACTTATTGGTTGATGAGAGACTGAAAAATAGCAGGTTCGATTCGTTCGCTCGGCGAAGCACAGCAGCTATCAGGCCCGTACCGGATGATCCTTGGCGTACGAGTAAGCCGTGTACGCAGCGATGATGTGACATATCCAGCCCAGCGTTCCCCCAGTGCCAATCCAGAAACCGGGTGTGATGATTAACCAGAGAATGCCCGCGAGGATGCGCCCGTTATAGAGTTGCCCAACTCCAGGAACAAAAAAACTTAAGGCTCCGGCTGTAAATGGATCGCGCATTAGAAATAACCTCCGCGCGAAAATACGACGAGGCAACTGGCTTTGTTCGATAAAAGTTTTGGGGACGCTTTTACTGCTCTGCCTTGGAGGAGTTATCGAATCCAGGCGAGGCGTTTGTTTCCCACGTTGAGCTTACTTAATGGGTTCGCTGTCGGCGAGCCGCACGTCAACAATCTCGCCGCGGAAGGTGCGCAGCATTTGCTGAACGACGGGATTTTCCTCAGCAGATTTGCGCAAGCGTTGTTTATCGCGACGTTCCTCATCTTCCTTCGAGGTCTCGGTGTCGGCGGGCGCCGTCAGGTCTTTGATGACGATGCGCACCCCACAATCGCGTTTAGCAACCTCGTAACAAACCTCGCGCAGAATCTTTATGTTGTCGCTTTTTGCGAGTGTATCGCGGAGGTGTCTAGCTTCAGGAGCAAACTCGACATACAACTCGCCGTCTTCCAGCGAGGCGTTGCGCGCGCCTTCCAGCGCAGTCACCAGAAACATCTTGCGCCTGCCTTCCAGGCCTGACTTGATGCGCTCGAAATCCGAATCGGCGCCGCCTGCATTGAGACTGCTTTCGGCCACGGAGCCAAGCTCCACGGGCGCACTCGCTCTGGAGGAAGGGGCAGCCGAGAGCGCTGATGCAGGTTCAGTTTCGAGCGCCAGCCTGGCCGCGGTTCCCACAAAGGGTCCGCCCACCGCATTCGGAGTTGAGCTGGTTGCGGCAGTTGACCGTCTTTCCCTCGAGTCTGCAGAGCCAGTCGTGGTTGGCACAGTACTCTTCATTTGGACTGGCAATTTGCTAGTGCGTAGAGACTCTTCAAGAGCAGTAAGTCGATCGAGCAGATGCCCAAGCGGCTCCAGCCGGCGCATCTCCATCAGTTTCACTAAGCCGATTTCCATCTGGTAACGGGGATGTGCTGCAGTTCGAAGTTTGGTTTCCGTCTCGGCCAGTGAGTGGAAGAAACGCACGAGATCCGACTCGGAGAAAAATGCGGCCTGTCGTTGGAGCTCCTTGACATCACAAACTGCCGACTCCAAAAGTTCCTGGCCACCCGAAACCTTGGTCACTAGAAGGTCGCGCAGGTGGGCCAGCAGGTCCCGGCAGAAGTTTCGTAAATCGTGACCGCGCATTACCACATCGTCAACGACCGCGAGAGCCTCCGCGGGTTTATGCTCCGCAATGCCATTGATCACGCGAATTAAAATGAACGCCGACTGGGCATCGCGCATCGACCCTTCGCCGGCCCGGGCTATCTCGCGCAAAGCATCATCAGGAACAGTGATACTTTCGGCTTCGGCGATAAGCTTAAGCCTTTCGAGAATCTTTGCCGTGGCTATGGTGCGAAACTCAAATTGCTGGCTGCGAGACAAGATCGTTTCTGGCACCTTGTGGCGTTCGGTAGTCGCCATAATAAACACGACGCGCGGCGGCGGTTCCTCGATTGTCTTCAGCAACGCGTTGAACGCCTGCGGTGACAGCATGTGAACTTCGTCGATGATGAACACCTTGAACCGGTCTCTGGCGGGCGCAATTCCCACGCTGCCGATAATTGACTCGCGTACATTGTCCACGCCCGTATGAGAGGCGGCATCGATCTCCTGCACGTCAATCGAACGGCTTTCAGTTATCTCCTTGCAAGAGGCGCAGGCATGCGAATCATCTGTGCGGCAGGGGCTATGCGTTGGTCGAGGAGACTTGTGGCAGTTGAGCGCCTTGGCCAGAAGACGGGCGGTCGTGGTTTTCCCGACGCCGCGGGCGCCGGAAAACAGATAGGCGTGGTGCAGCCTCTCGTGCTCGATTGCATTACGGAGCGTGCGAGTGATGGGGTCCTGGCCCGTTACTTCTTCAAAGCTTTGCGGGCGCCATTTGCGTGCGATTACTTGATAGGACATTGAAAGTGATGAGTACTGAGTACTGAGTACTGAGTGATGAGTGACTAAGTTTCGATGATGAGAATTTTACTCAGTACTCATCACTCAGTACTCATCACTGCGATATTGGCCAGACCCCGGACTTACCCGCAACACACGCCGCGATTGCTACCGTTGCTCCGTTCCCGGTCTGGCGGGGTTCACAAAGCAAGCGTTGTGCGGAGTCCGGGATCTGATAACTCATTGTCAATTAAATCATTGCCAATTTCCGATTGCCAATTGCCAATTAGGATTTGTACTTTGTACTTGGTGCTTTGTACTTCGTACGTCCATAAGTTTACCTTCTTGCGGCAAATCAAAGTACAAAGTTCAAAGCCTAAGTACAAATCGGCAATCGGCAATTCGCAATCCGCAATAACTAAATCTGCGTCTTGCGATGAGCCAGCATTCTCAGCAACCCATTGATGGCCAGATGCAGCAGGACATAAGCGATTATCGCCACCACGATGGGTAGTAACAAGGTATGTCCGTCCTCAGTCCGCGGACTGTCCACGATACCTTTGAAAGGAGCGTAGAATGGATTCGTAACAGTCACGATGAACTGAACAAACCCAGCCGTGCTGCGCGCTGCTAAGAGCGCGAGGAGGAACCTCATCCCCAGCAGCGCGTAGATAACATAGAAAATATAATCGACCACCTGGGAAACGCGCGCCGCACCTCGGGATCGTTCTACCTCCCGCTCAGTATGAACTACTTCATCTACTGCTTTGGCGCGAAACTGGCCCGCGACCTGATCAATTTTACGGACCTCACCCGGTGGCGGAGCCTGGCTGGCTTGCTGCGCGATCTCAGCGTTAACGTCACCTTCAACCTGTGCTTTTACTGATTCATGCTGTACCGAGCGTCGCGCTTCGTCAGCCGCTAGTTTATTATCGTCCATGATATATCCTCATTCGAATTTCGGATTGCGGATTTCGGATTGCGGATTTAAACAAAGCCGAAAGGCCCGTGGCCAATTTCGAAATTCGAAAACCCGCAATCCGAAATTCAATGGCGGAGAGGGTGGGATTCGAACCCACGGAACGGTTTCCCGTTCACAGCATTTCCAGTGCTGCCAATTCAACCACTCTTGCACCTCTCCCCGGGAATTTCGGACTGCGAAGGTGAATTTCGGATTGCGAATTTCGAATTTTAGCCCACGCTTTGTTTTCAAATCCGCAATTCGAAACTCCAATCCGAAACTCACCTTCGCAATCCGAAATTCACATGGCGGAGAGGGTGGGATTTGAACCCACGGTGGAGTTTCCCCCACTCCGGTTTTCGAGACCGGTGCACTAAGCCACTATGCGACCTCTCCGTACAGAAAGGACGAAGGATGAAGGCGGAAGGATGAAAGACGACGCGAACGATTAACCGTAAACCAGTCGCCGTACTCTAGCCTGGACGAGACCGCCGGCGCACATTGCGCAGGGCTCAATCGTGGAATACACAACCACATGTGGCAACCGGTAGTTCCCGATCTTACGCGCCGCCTCGCGCAAGGCGACCATTTCCGCGTGAGCAGTCGGATCGATATCGGTGCGCGTTCTATTTCCGGCTACCGCCAGTAGTGTGTTCTCGCTCACAATACAAGTGCCGACAGGTATTTCACCACGCGCCTCAGCATCTCGAGCTGCCGCGATTGCCTGGCGCATCCAATGCGCATCCAGATCTGTGTCCACGGCGGCAGTCATGATAGGAAGTCTTTCAATCAAACAGCGGAGTTTGAACTATAGGTGTCACACTCGAAGGCTGTCAAGCAGGGCATATTTCAGTAATTTCACTTATGAAAGTCATTGCTTTTGACGGAACTTAACTACAAGCGACTCTCGAGCGCGTGCTATTATGACTACCCGGAGTCCGGACGCCGCTCTTCCTGCCGCGCTCCTTTCGAGTCCAGTCTATGACCATGGAAGCACATCAAAGAGGCAGCGGCCCGTTATCAGCAGAACGGGCGCCAGGTCGGTTGCGGCCTGCTTCTTCCGCCGAACCTCCCGTGCCGGACCCCACTGTTCCAACGCCGGCGAGCTTGATGCGTAGGATGGCACCGGGTGAGTTTAACACCGCCATGATCCATTTCTATCGCGGTGAGGTGCAGCGTTCTAACACCTGGCGAAACCGTCTTGATACGACAACGAATTGGGCGGTCCTGACAGCCGGCGCGACTCTGTCGTTTGTTTTTAGTTCACCCAGCAATCCGCATTTCGTGATCCCGATAAACTCGATTCTGGTAGCCATCTTCCTGGTGATGGAAGCGCGTCGCTATCGCTACTACGAAATTTGGTCGAGTCGTGTACGGCTGTTGGAAACCGGATACTTTGCCCAACTACTGGCGCCCGATAACGTTCCGCTTGATGAATCCTGGGCGCAGCACCTCGCATCAGATTTGATCACGCCCCACTTTACAATCAGTGAGTGGGAGGCAGTGGGCAGAAGACTGCGCCGCAACTACCTGTGGATCTTTGCGCTGCTGGCACTGAGCTGGAATCTCAAAGTCTATCTGCATCCGCTTCCAGCACGTGACTTCGACGCCTTTATCGATCGCGCCACCGTCGGCATCGTGCCAGGTTGGATCGTGTTTGTGATTGGAGTGATCTTCACGAGCACGCCAGCGGGTGCGGAGCGGGACCATGACCGGCGAGTTTAAGAAGATCGATATCTCGGAGACTCCTGATAGGGATTCAAGAAACATCGACATCAGCGAGAATTCCGATACGAAAATTCCAGCAGAGACACTGACGAGAGGCTGAGCGACGCGGGTTAGCACACAGGGTTAGGATTCAGGGGTCGTAGTCGAAACCTGGCGACCTGGAATTCGCGAGGGCTGACCTTCAGCTTTAGCCTTAGGGCTTGATCTGAACGCCCCATCCGCGCCCCAACCCCCGTTCCCTATCTTTATGCTTGAACTGAGCGGCCAAAGACTTTCCCTCCAACAAGTCGCAGAAGTTGCCAAGGGCCGAGAACATGTTTCGCTTTCGGCGGAGGCGCGTGCGCGGGCGGAGGAATCGCGTGGCGTTGTGGAGAAGATCGTAGCGGAGGGACGAACGGTCTACGGTGTGAATACCGGGTTCGGAAAACTCTCCGACGTCCGGATAGAACCTTCTGCATTACGCGCGCTGCAGCTCAACCTAGTACGTAGCCATTCCTGTGGCCTTGGTTCGCCGTTGTCCGAGACGGAGTCGCGAGCAATGTTACTGCTGCGCGCGAATGTGCTTGCTGGTGGTTATAGCGGCGCTCGACCGCTTCTGATCGATGCGTTGATAGCCATGCTCGAGAGAGGCGTTACGCCCGTCATTCCCGAAAAGGGCTCAGTAGGGGCAAGCGGCGATCTAGCGCCGCTTGCTCATCTCGCCTTGACGGTGATTGGAGAGGGCGAAGCTTTCTACGAGGGTGAGCGCTTACCGGGAGCGGAGGCTCTGCGACGCGCCGGTCTGCAGCCGTTGGAGCTGCAGGTAAAGGAAGGCCTGGCGCTATTGAACGGTACACAGGCGATGGCGGCAGTTGGAGGGCTGGCCTTGCATCGCGCTGAAAGACTCGCGCGCGTTGCGGATGTTGCCGGCGCAATGACAATCGAAGCTCTGCGGGGGACCCCCGTAGCCTTTGATGAACGGATTCATCGAGTACGGCCACACTCAGGCCAGAGCGAAGTTGCTTCTCATTTGCGTGAGTTATTGCGCGACAGTGAGATTCGAAAGTCACATCTGGAAAATGATCCGCGAGTCCAGGATGCTTACAGTTTGCGTTGCATGCCGCAGGTGCATGGTGCGGTGCGGGGGGCCCTCGGCCATGCCCGTGAGATCGTTGAAACTGAAACCGGGAGCGCCACAGACAATCCACTTGTGTTCGCAGAGACGGGAGATGTCTTATCCGGTGGTAATTTCCATGGCGCGCCATTGGCCCTGGCTTTCGATTATGCGGCAATTGCGCTTACCGACTTGATGAGCATTACTGAGCGGAGACTAGATCGGCTCGTAAATCCAGATACAAACGAAGACTTACCGCCGTTTTTAACGGCAACCCCCGGCATCGCTTCCGGCTTCATGATGCTACAGGTGACTGCGGTCGCACTCTTGTGCGAGGCGAGAGTGCTCGCGCATCCAGCAAGTGTGGACAATGTCCCCACTGATGGTGGCAAAGAAGATCACGTTTCAATGGGCATGACGGCCGCCACGAAGCTGCGTTCGATCGTAGAGAATGCGGAGTTGCTCACGGCAATTGAGTTGATTACCGCGGCGGAGGCACTTGAATACCGCGCTCCTCTTCTTCCGGGACGAGGAGTCAAACAAGCGCAGGAAATAGTGCGCGCGCAGGTCCCCCGTCTGGTTGACGATCGCTCGATGTCTAACGATATCCAGAAAATGGTGCAAGCTCTCGACAACGGCGAGTTTGATTCTCTCTCGTAGACCCCTAGCATTTCTGCGGTCCACTTGACCAGAAAAAAGGTAGGTTCCTAGGTTGAAAGTTGGCGCGGTGGAGCAAGCGATCCACGAAACCACAAGAACGAACACGAAATTGTTGTTAGTGATCTTTCGCGGTATTTCGTGGATCGTGTCTGTTCTGCGCACTCAATGGTACTGGCAGGTGAAGAATGAAATTAGAACCTACGAGAGTAATGAGTGTGGTTGCCGTCTCAGAGTATTTTGCGGTTAAATCTTGGACATCTCCCGAAATTCCAACTCGTTGTGGTAGTGTTTAAGGTGGAGAGAATTCAGCGGTTGCCACTCAATTACGGAACCGAGGAGCGGTAGCGACCGGGTCTGGATGGAATGGCTAATCCTGGGCCCTGAATGGAAGCCGGTTGATCGGGAGTTAATCAGCGTTCAGCTGTTTCCCCACCTCAGTGGAATCGCAAC
>JAIVJP010000029.1 GCA_020199975.1 Acidobacteriota bacterium | reverse complement strand
ACAAAGACCGTCGCTTCCCGCCGCGGCTTGGAAAAGTCGGGCCAAAAAGCGGCCTGACCTTTCCACATTCCCACAGCTACTACTGGATAAATAGATGAGAAAACAAAAACCCAAAACCGGACACTTCACTTGCTAAGAAAACCGGACATTTTAACTTGCTAAAAACATAAATGATTTACAGGTCACTCACGCGGCATTACTTAGCCATTGGTTTTCCAAAGGGGATCTCGTCGAAGTGGGTCATCTTTTTGAATGTATGGAAGCGGTCGTTGATTTCTTCATGGGTCAGCCGTCTGACGCGTTCGGTGCCAAACTCTTCCACATTGAAGGAAGCCATTACGGAACCGAAAATCATCGCACGCCGCATGGCTGCTTCGTCTAGTTTCTCCTGGCTGGAGAGGTAGCCCATGAAACCGCCTGCGAAGGTATCGCCTGCTCCAGTGGGATCAAAGACAGATTCGAGCGGATAGGCTGGAATCGCGAAGTAGCTCTGGGCCGTGAACAATGCTGCTCCATATTCGCCCCGTTTCACGATCAGCGCCCTGGGTCCCCATGACAGAATCTTCCTGGCCGCCTTAATGAGATTAGGAATCCCTGTTAGCTGCCTCGCTTCAGCATCATTAATGATGACGACATCTACGCCCTTGATTGTGCGCAGCAGCGAATCCCTGGCAGTCTCGATCCAAAGGTTCATCGTATCGAGTGCTACCAGCTCAGCATTCGGAATTTGCTCCCGCACTTCGCGCTGGAGATCTGGCTGAATGTTTCCGAGGAAAACAAGCCGAGCTTTCCTCGAGTCCTCAGATAGCTTTGGTTTGAATTCGGCGAAGACGTTCAGTTGGGTATCGAGGGTGTGGGCAACGTTTAAATCGTAATCGTAGCGACCCTGCCAACGAAAAGTCTTCCCGTTAGGGATGCGTTCAAGATCGCTGGTGTCGACACCGTGCTTATCAAATACTGCCTGTTCCGCTTCGCTAAAATCCCCGCCGACGACGCCGACAATACGAACGTGGGTGTAGTAGCTGGCTGAGATCGAGAAATGAGATGCCGAACCGCCCAGCATCTGCTCGCATTTGCCAAACGGAGTTTCTACGGCATCAAAGGCTACAGAGCCAACAACAAGGAGGGACATGCGGTTTTGGGTTTTAAGGTTCTTAGGTTTTGAGTCTATTAGCTTTTGGATCTTGGGGTTATAAGCTTCCGCTTTTTCGTTTGGGCTTTTGGGTCTTCAAGATGGTGAGGCTTTAGATCTGAGATGCTCGAATCTGAGACTTCAAACTCAAATGCAAATCTTGAATTTAATCTCCAACCCCAAATCGCCAATCTCAGTAAGTCGTCCCACATCGCTTGGCGCTTACAGCTACTGGCTACTGGCTTTCTGTTTTCCGCCTACTGTTTTCTGCTTTCGGTCTTTACTTTCCCGCGGCCCAGTGCAGCCAGGTTTTCTTCAGCCTGTTTCCGAAAACTTCTTAAGTTTGAAATAATTTCGGGCGACCTCGAGATTGTGTAGGGAATCCTTCTCGAGAGCCGGATCGCGAATCGTCGAAGAATCCGGGCCGGTTTTCGCTTTACCCTGCGCGATAACTGCCGGTGCACAAAGCGGCACTGCAAACATTAGAAACGCGACTGGCAAAAGATTCTTTTTCATAAATTCCTCCGACTAAATTTCCCCTAGCTTCGGCGAGCAGCGCCCAGCGCTTGACTCAAGGTGCAGCGTACTTTCTGATGATCGCTTCCAGCTTCTTCGTTGTTGTCTGCGGCCAAAGTTCGGGAGCGGTAAATATCGCATTCTTGAGGGCCGACCCACACTTGCAACTTCGCGGACGCTCGGTGAGCCGCTTCACCGCCTCTTTCATTATGATCTGAGCGTTGCGGACATTCTTGTTCAAATACTCGACCACGGTATCGACGCTTACAGCATCGTGGCCTGAATGCCAGCAATCGTAGTCCGTCACGAGAGCAAGAGTGGCGTAGCAAATCTCTGCTTCACGAGCTAGCTTCGCTTCCTGCAGGTTCGTCATCCCGATAATGTCCACGCCCCACGCGCGATAAACGTTCGATTCGGCTACGGTCGAGAATGCTGGCCCCTCCATGCAAAGATACGTGCCACCCCGATGCGCTTTGACGTCGGCTGCCTTGCACGACTCCTGGAGCACTTCGCCCAAATCGTTACAGACAGGATGCGCAAAGGTCACGTGCGCGACGATACCTTCCCCGAAGAAGGTCGACTCGCGGGCCCGGGCTCGCGTACGGTCGAAAAACTGATCGGGGATCACCATATCCAGCGGCGCGTACTCTTCCTGTAGTGATCCAACGGCGGAAGCTGAAAGCACACGCTCAACGCCCAGCAATTTCATGCCGTAGATGTTTGCTCGGAAAGGCACCTCAGTGGGCGTGAAGCGGTGGCCTCTCCCATGACGTGGTAGAAAAGCAACTCGCTGCCCTTCCAGTGTGCCAATAATGAACGCATCTGAAGGGCTGCCGAAAGGAGTGTCAACTTTGACCTCCTCAACGTCCTTCAGCTCAGGCATCTGATACAGCCCGCTGCCGCCCATGATTCCTATTTTGACTGTGGTCATGGTTTTCTGTAGTGAAGAACTCATCCTGTCTGCACTATCGCATTGGGCTCTTCGGCTGACTCACGGCGGAACCGGATGTCCACGCCTACTATCTATAGTCAAACGCACGCAGCTTGCCGTTATCTTCTGCCAGCCTGCAAAGTGGCATGTCAGGATCGTGATAGAAGAGACATAGCCACCCCTCATGAGCGGCCCTAGGCAGCAAAGTCTTTTTCGCCGCAAGCGTTTCCACCGGATAGAGATCGTAGCCCATGATCCAGGGAAACGATACGTGCGCTCTCATCGGCACTAGATCAGCAAAACCGAAGATGGTGCGACCATCCTGCTCCAGGCGCCAACACTGCATCGTTCGATTGTGTCCAGCGTGAGTTTCCATGCGCAGACCAGGTACCACTTCGTAGTCTGCGGCCTTCAACTCCAGCTGTCCGTTTTCTTTAACCGGCTGCCAATTCTCGGGCAGGTAGCTTGCTCGGTCGCGCTCGGTGGGCTGTTCGCCATGCTCAAACTCAGCGCGAGAGACAAAATACCTGGCATTCGGAAAAGCCGGAGTAAGCTTGCCATCCCCGTCCAATGCCGTGTTTCCACCTGCGTGATCGAAATGCAGATGCGTATTGATGACGATCGTTATTGCTTCCGGACCAACTCCCGCTATAGCCCGCAACGAATCTGCCAAGGGTCGCTCACGCGTGATGCCGTACATAAGTGTTTGCTTGTCTGAGAATTTCTCGCCAATGCCTGTCTCGATCAGTATCCGTTCAGAACCAGCCTCGATGAACACGCAGTTCATGTTCATTCGGATCCGATTATGATCGTCGGGCGGACACACTTTCGACCAGAGATTGCGCGGGACCACACCGAACATCGCCCCTCCGTCGAGGCGAAACTCTGTGTCAGGCACAATCTCGACGCGGTAATCACCAAATTGCATGCGGAATTATTGACGCTGCGCGGTCACCTCTGTCGCGGCTTGGCGGTATTCTTTGAGCCCTCAGCCTTTGGCTTCTCCTGGTTTTGCGCTGGATCTGGAGGATGAGCTTCCCCCGCTCCTCCCTGGCCCGGAGCAAATTGCGGCGGCATCTCCTGCGCCTCCGGCATCTTCACTTGAAAGTTTTCGGCAACGGTGACGTGCGAACGCTTTACGATGTCTTCGACAACCTTCTTCTGCTTTTCCTGTTCCACGGCGGCGCGCGCCTGCTCGCGTCCGGACTTTGGCGGCGCGAAGCGGTTGTCGGCTTGTCCGCTTTCGCCAATCAAAATGTGGCGAGCGTGGACCTGTTCTTCCTTCTTGCCTTCTTTCATCTCCGTGCGTCGGTCTTCGAGTTTGATGATGTGGTAGCCAAACTGGCTCTCAACCACGTCGCTGATCTCGCCGGGCTTCAGAGCAAAAGCAGCTTTCTCAAACTCCGGCACCATCTGCCCTGGCCCAAACCAACCGAGATCGCCGCCCTTTGCTTTGCTTCCATCGGTCGAGAACTCGGCAGCCAACTTCGTAAAATCCTCGCCGGCACGAGCTCTCTTCAAAATCTCTTCAGCCTTCCCGCGTTTTTGCTTGGGATCAAGCTCAGGGTGCTTTGCCACGTAGCCCTCAATCTCCTGGTCAGTGGCTTTCAATTTCTCTGCCAATTGTTCCTGAGCGTAGGTTTGCGCCAGCAAGCGAGCATGCTCGAGCATGATCTGCAACTGCACACTGCGCTGCTTGTCCACACCAGCAGCAATTCCTTTACGTTCGCCGATCAGCACCTGGCCCAATTGGCTTCGCACCTGCTTGATTTGTTCTTCAGGTATCTGACCGCCCGCCAGTTGCGGGTTCTTCGCCTTGGCATCATTTATGAACTGATCAAACTTGGCCGCATTCACAGGGTCCTTAAAAAATTCTTCAACTTCTTGCTCGGTGGCGTTCGAAGCCGCCGGTGCCGGCCCCTGCAACTTCAGATAGTTTTGCGCTATAACTACCGCTCGCACGAGGTCGAGCTGGCGTTTCATGTCGGGCCTGCCACCAACGCCCTTGGCCCGCGCCTCTTCGGCAACGGCCAGCAAACTGCGGAGGTTCTCAGCAAAATCCTTACGGGTTGCTTCATCCGAAGCAAGCCGAGTGCGAAACTGAGGCGGCTGGTCTTCGGCAATCAGTGCCATGTCTTCAGAATCTAAATTTACGGCTTCGGTACGCCGAGCTTTAACCTGCCACGCAATCAAACCCACCGAAAAAACTACCGCCACAGCAGCAGCAATCCATGCTTTTGTTGTTGATGTCAAAATAATTTCCTTTCCAAAATTGAAGACTACTGCTGCTGCACTAACTCAAGCAGCACGCCATTCGTTGATGAGGGGTGAATAAAAGCTACGAAACAACCACCGGCGCCGATACGAGGCGTTTCGTCGATCAAACGTACGCCCTTTTCTTTGAGTTGTCCCAACGCCGCGCGAATATCATCAACCCGGATCGCTACATGATGAATCCCGGGCCCCCGCTTATCCAGAAACTTTCCTACTGGCGAGTCAGGGGTCAGTGGCTCCAAAAGCTCGATATGCGTTTCGCCGATAGGCAGCATCGCGACGCGCACTCCCTGTTCGCCAACATCCTCCATGGAGTCAACTTCAAGGCCCAGAGCGTCCTGCCAAAGTGCGGTTGCTTCTTTCAGTTGGCGTGTGGCGATACCGATGTGGTGGATCTTCATAAACTAGTCAGTAGTCCGTTGTCAGTTTGTTCGTTGTCACTTGGTTCGTCGTCAAACTTAAGTGAGCAGTAGCCCGTAAGCTCCCCCTTCAAATGGTCAATCGTGTGGCCCTGACAACTGACTATGACCAGACTGACCACTGACAACTAACCACGGACTACTGACCAATCAACTCTTCCACAGCAGAATAAGGGTCGCGCCGACGCGTGGCAACCTCCTCGGCAAGACGGTCAAGTGTGTCAGATGCCGAATCTGGAGCCAGGGTTCGCGCGAGCAGCCGCTCCCGAAGGAGTTCCAGTATTCGCCAGCGAGCTATCGCGCGTCTCCGGTGGATTCCCAAATCCGTCTTAAAATGGAAGTCTCGATAGCTTTCAATCGCGGCTGCCAAATCGTCGATGCCCCTGTTTTCAGTCGCTATCGTCTTGATGATTGGCGGCTGCCAACCATCCGCGCGGCCGGAAAGGGACAACAAGGCCTCGACCTCTTTTTCGGTACTGTAAACTCCCTCGCGATCAGCCTTATTGATTACAAAGATATCGCCAATCTCCATAATGCCGGCCTTGATCGCCTGAATATCGTCGCCCATTCCTGGCACAAGCACAACTACAGACACGTCCGCAGCCTTGACGATCTCGACCTCATCCTGTCCGACGCCGACCGTTTCCACCACGACCTTCGAGTATCCGGCTGCATCCAGTATCGAAACGGCATCCACTGTAGCTCGGGCAAGTCCGCCAAGATTGCCGCGCGTGGCCATCGAGCGAATGAATACCCCGGGATCGAGACCCAGCGCCTGCATCCTGATCCGATCGCCAAGAATGGCACCTCCGGAGAAGGGGCTGGAAGGATCAACAGCGACAATGCCTACGCGCTCCTTCCCGTTTCGGTAAAGCAACGCCAGTTTGTCGACCAGCGACGACTTTCCCGCCCCTGGTGCACCTGTTATTCCCACAACCAGCCCGCGCCCCGTGTGTGGGAAGATGTCCTTCATTAACTGAGCTGCGTCTCCACTGCCATCTTCCACCTTGGAAATGGCGCGCGCCACTGCTCGAGTATCACCCGCAACAACCCGCTCAATTAGCGAAGACTTTTCTGGGGTAGCGCTCATCGGAAAATCTCGAATGCCTTAGGCCTGCCTCAAGATCTCTCGCGCAATGATCATCCTTTGAATCTCAGACGTTCCTTCACCAATTGTGCAGAGCTTTGAATCGCGCCAGTATTTTTCCGGAGGATAGTCCTTGGTGTAGCCGTACCCACCATGCACCTGGATGGCTTCTTCGCAAACGTTCACGCTGATCTCGGAAGCAAACAGCTTGGCCATCGACGATTCCTTTGTCGTTTTTTTCCCCTGATCCTTCAACCAGGCAGCGCGATACATGAGTAGGCGGGCCGCATCAATTTGCGTGGCCATGTTTGCCAGCTTGAATTGGATCGCCTGAAATTCGGAGATGGGTTTACCAAATTGCTGTCTTTCCTGCGCATATCGCAACGCTGACTCATATGCCCCCTGCGCGATCCCCACCGCGAGAGCGGCTATAGAGATCCGTCCGCCGTCCAAGATTTGCATGGCGTTTACAAATCCCTGGCCTTCGGTGCCCAGACGGTTCTCGTCGGGGACACAACAATCTTCAAAAACCACGCTGGCTGTCTCAGAAGCGCGAAGCCCCAACTTGTTCTCTTTCTTGGAAGGGGAGAATCCCTTCATTCCCTTCTCGAAGATGAAAGCCGAAATTCCTTTGCTCGTCTGCGAACGATCGGTGACGGCAAAAGCGACGCAGGTATTGGCGTGGATCGCGTGGGTAACAAAATTCTTTGAGCCGTTCACAACCCATCCGCCATCTTGTCGCACCGCCGTAGACCTGGTGCCGGAGGCGTCTGAGCCGGCGCTTGGTTCGGTTAGGCCCCAGGCCCCTAGATGTTCTCCACGAGCCAGCGGTTCAAGGTACTTCTTCTTCTGAGCTTCTGTTCCATACTGGTAGATATGGTTCGAGCAAAGCGAATTGTGTGCGGCTACCGAAATTCCCACAGAGCCGTCGACCCGGGACAACTCCTCGATGATGGATGCATATTCAACGTAGCCCATACCCGCGCCGCCATACTCCTCAGGAAAAATCACGCCCATCAAACCGAGTTCAGCAAGCTGGGGCTTTAGTTCAATCGGAAAGTGCTGTGTTTCGTCCCACTCCATGACGTGCGGTGCGATCTCCGCCTCGGCAAACTCGCGCACGCTCATCTTGATTTGTTTCTGCTCTTCGCTTAATTCAAATTCCATCCTGCTCCCCAACAACACCGGTTTCCACGTGAC
>JAIVJP010000549.1 GCA_020199975.1 Acidobacteriota bacterium | reverse complement strand
AGCGCGGCATCCCCGGCCGAGCATGTCGGCTGGGGTGCCATACCCGATGGGGTGCCAGAGATCCCTCCAACAAACGAAAGGATTAAGCCATGTCAGCCTTAGTCGAACAGAAAAAGCTAGTCAAGGGTGGCGCTTTCTTGATCGAGGAGCTTACCCCTCAGGAAGTCTTCACTCCTGAAGACTTCAACGAAGAGCACCGAATGATTGCCGAGACGACGCGGCGGTTTATGGACAACGAAGTTATCCCCCACATCGATGATCTCGAGAAACACGATTGGAAACTATCGAGCGAGCTCATTAAAAAGGCGGCTGACCTCGGCCTGATTGGCGCAAACATTCCGGAAGAGTACGGAGGACTCGGTCTCGATCAGACCAGCGGCGCGCTCATCGGGGAAAACATCGGCCGCTCGGCTTCGTTTGCCACCACGCTGGGCGCCGAAAGCGGCATTGGCCTGCTGCCGCTCGTCTACTTTGGCACCGACGCAGCGAAAGAGAAGTATCTGGCGAAGATAGCCGCCGGCGATTTAGTCACAGCCTACGCTCTCACGGAGGCGGGTTCGGGTTCCGACGCCATGGCCGCGAAAGCGACGGCGCGCCTAAGTGAGGACGGCACACACTACGTCATCAATGGCGAGAAGATGTGGATTACCAACGGTGGTTTTGCCGATATCTTCGTCGTTTTCGCCAAGGTTGATGGCGACAAGTTCAGTGCATTTATGGTGGAGAGACAGCCCGGACTCACCTCGGGTGCGGAAGAGCACAAGATGGGAATCAAAGGCTCGAGCACAACCGCCCTGGTCCTTTCCGATGTCAAGACACCGGTGGAAAACCTTCTGGGCGAAGTCGGCAAGGGTCACAAGATCGCTTTCAACGTTTTGAACATCGGCCGCTTCAAACTCGGCGCCATGTGTCTTGGCGGCATGAAGCTCATGGTGCAGGAGTCGATCCGCTATGCTAACGAGCGGCATCAGTTTGGCAAATCCATTTCCTCGTTCGGCGCCATCAAGGCGAAACTTGCCGAGCAGTGTATCCGCACCTGGGTTGGCGAAGCGATGATCTACCGCACGCTCGGGATGATCGAGGCCGGTATTGGCGCGGTGGACACTAAAGACATGGACGCACGGCTGCGGGCTATTGAGGAGTATGCGGCGGAGTGTTCGATCATCAAGGTTGCGCTTTCGGAATACTGCGACTTCGTGGTTGACGAGATGGTCCAGATCTACGGTGGCTATGGCTACTCAGCCGACTATCCGGCTGAGCGCGCTTACCGCGATTCGCGCATCAATCGCATCTTCGAGGGTACGAATGAGATCAACCGCCTGTTGATTCCAGGTCGTCTAATGAAAAGCGCGCTGAGCGGCAACCTGCCCTTGTTGCCGGCAGCTCAGGCGCTGATGGACGAAATAATTTCTCCTCAGATGGCCGGCTTCGACGATGATGAGCAGGTATTGGCAACTGAGCAAAAGGTGACTCGGAACGCCAAAAAGGTGGCGCTGATGACGCTCGGCACCGCCGCGCAAAAGTACATGATGACGTTGGCGGACCAGCAGGAAATCAT
>JAIVJP010000028.1 GCA_020199975.1 Acidobacteriota bacterium | reverse complement strand
GTTTCATCTGACCTGTGCTATCGGATTGAAAGTTTGCAAATCGGCGAAGCGCGCAAAATCGCGGTCACGTGAAGAAAGCCGATCATGTCTTCTGACCTATGATTGTAACGCTAGCGTTGCCTGGCGAGGGGCTTTCGACCCGTAACTTGACGGTGTTCCTGTCTTGCCCTACATTACGGGCTCACTTCTCTAAAAAGGAATTTCCGTAATAGGTGCCGATAAAAATTGAGAATCAGTGTGAGAGAAAACTGCCTAAGGACACAACCGCGCATATTGAAGAAGCCTTTGATAGCCTTCCGCGGGAACATACGCGTGGCATTGAGCGAATTCGACTCGTAGAGTCTATATCTGACGCAAGGCTTAAGAACACGTTTCAGGCGTCGGAGTTACCCGGCCTGTACCATCCGCGCCAAGGTCCAAAAGGTTCCTGGCTCGAGGTGGCAATTGGTGTCTTGCTTCCAACGAATAAACCGTTCCACAAGCGACTTGTTCCGCGGATGTCCTTTAAAGGTAACCTGACCGCCATCCTATTCTCTCTGGTTGGCCAGCATTACCATCTGACGCTTAGGCACTCGCTTAAGAAGACTCAGCTCGAACCGGCAGTGCGGGCCTACACAGAAAGGCAACTCAAAGTCTGGAACGAGAAGAAGCACACTTTCCGTGCACGCCTTTTCAAGCCTTTGCAACCTACTCTTGAGCGTTGGGCTAAAGGTTTACAGAAACGAGCGGCAGCAGAAAAGAAAAAGACGGTCGCTTCGAAGTAGTGGCTCTCGTTGGGATTCGAAGGCCCACCACAATCTATCAGTCCGACCCGAGGTTATCGCTCTCGATACTCTCCGCTGCTGAGATGAGTGCTGCAGCGACATCTTCAAGATCTACATTGGCACGGCGGAAACGAACTTCCAGGCTAAACTCTTTTCCAGGTGAAACATACTTGAAGGTGAAGGGCTTGGCATCGGGAGCGATTCGCGGGCCCATTTCCTGGCGTCTGACTTCCCTCGCATCATCGCGTGTTAGACCACGTGAGGTGATTTCCCGTGCCAGCCTTCTCATTCCATCGTCATCAGGCTGTCGCACGATTTGCAGCAACATTGACTTTGCTGACACGTCCGCTTTGCGACAGATTTCGCGGACGTCCGGAGGGATCGCGGCGATGGACAGCGCCTCCGTGACCGTGCTTCTGCTCTTCCCTACTTTGCGAGCGATCTCTTCGTGGGTGTAGCCGAATCGCTCGCTCAGAGCTAGCAACCCGTCGGCTTCTTCCCAAACCGTCAGGTCTTTTCGCTGCATGTTCTCTATGAGGGCGATCTCGGCAACTGTGCCTTCATCAACTTCCATTTCCACACATGGCACTTCCCGCAGTCCTGCTTGTCGCGCCGCTCGCCAACGCCGTTCGCCCGCGATAATCATCCATCGTCCCGTTGAGCGTGAAGGCTTGACCAGGAGTGGCTCCAGTACGCCTTTCTCTGCGATTGAAGCAGTAAGCTCGGTAAGATCACCAAAGTCCGCGCGCGGCTGATCCGGGTTGGGATCGATCTTATCTACCGCGATCATGCGCCCCACGGCGGCAGGCTGATGCTGCGACAGCTCCTCGACGAAGTGCGCGTCGTGGCGCATTTGAAGTCCTGTTGGCAGTCCCCTTTTAGACACGGCTGAGTACCTCTTCGCAAAGTCTTGCATATTCCATTGCCCCTGAGGAGTTAGGCGCAAAGCTAAAAATCGATTCTTTGTATGCCGGCGATTCTTCGAGCCTCACGCTCTTGGTAATCACGGTCTCAAACAACTTTGCCCCGAAGACGCGCCGAATCTGTTCGTGCACCTCGCGAGCAAGTGTGGTTCGCTTATCGTGTAGCGTAACTAGAACTCCCAGCAACTCGAGCTTTGGATTAGGGCGAGCTTTCACCTTCTCAATTGTCTCGAGCAGATCATCAGTACCTTCAAGAGCAAAGTAGGACGACTGAATCGGAACGAGAACGTGCGAGGCAGCAACCAGCGCGTTCACGGTAATGAGGCCCAATGTCGGCGGTGTATCGATGACTATGACCGAATACTCTTTCTTGAATGGCTCCAAACGATCCTTGAGGCGGAAAGGAGCGTCGAAATCACCAATCAGCTTGGACTCGAGCTTTGCCAGACTGATCCGCGCCGGCACGAGATCCAGGTTCTCCACGGGCGTTCTATAAATAGACTGCTCCACAGGTGCTTCCCCGTCCATCATCAACTCGTAGGCTGAACGCTCGACGGTAAGTGGGTCTAAGAATGAAATAGAACTGTTTGCCTGAGGGTCAAGATCCAGAAGCAGGGTGCGCTTTCCGTGCCTGGCGAATGCGGCGGCCAAATTGATGGCCGTAGTGGTCTTTCCTACGCCACCTTTTTGATTTGCGATCGCGATTAGCATTCGCTGCACGAGGGCATAAGGACAGTGTTCCGTGGCAAATCCAAACTAAGTCTCAATTTCCACATGACGGTGTACAAGAAGCTACTACAAATCACATCGGCAGATCGCCGGCTTCGCCAATAACATCCGGCCACTCTTCTTCGTTAACTGCCGGCTCCTCGCTTTCCTCTGTTGGCACAGAGTTGCGAGACGCCTTGATTACTTCCATGTCGACGAAGATCGGGCAATCAGCACGCAAGGCAAGCGCAATAGCGTCGGAAGGCCGCGAGTCAAGAATCATTGGATTGCCATCACTGGTGCGCATTTCGATAACTGCGAAGAAAGTGTTGTCCCTTAAACTGGTCACAACTACTCGCTCCACCTGAATTCCGAGTTCTATGATCAGATTGCGTAACAAGTCATGAGTCATAGGCCGAGGAGGAGCGATTTTTTCGATTTCCAGAGCGATGGCATTGGCTTCATAAGCTCCCACCCAAATTGGGAGCATGGTATCGCTTTCGATATCCTTCAAAATAATAATGGGGGTGCCACTGTTCGGATCCATCATCAGAGCTCTGATCTTGACCTCGATTTCCATAAGCTCCATCCTCCCTTGCTCTAAATCCCTCTCAGCACGCCGTGCGGGCTGACCGCGTGGGGACCCCGCGTCTGCCGTCTCAGTTAACTTGCTGGCCGTAGAGACTGTAGGACTTGGCTTCTGTTATCCGCACGTTCAGAATCTCGCCCTGCTGAGTTGAAACACCCTTGAAGTTAACAACCTTGTGGCAAGTTGAATGTCCCGTTAGATCCTTTTCTGATCGAGCGCTCCGGCCTTCAACTAACACACTCACCGCTCGCCCAATATAGCCCTGATAGATCTTATTTTGTAGTTCGAATTGTCGAGACTCAAGCTCCAGGAAGCGCGACTTCTTTCGACTCTCAGGAACGTCGTCAACTAGCTTGGACGCCGGGGTGCCCGGGCGCCTTGAGTACTTAAAAATAAAAAGACCGTCATACTGGCATCTTTCAACCAGCCTCATAGTGTCTTGAAAATCTTCTTCCGTCTCACCCGGAAAGCCCACAATAATGTCACTGGTTAACGACAGTCGCCGCTTGGAGTTCTTAATTGCATCTACTCTCCGAAAGTAGTCTTCAACCAGATGACCGCGACGCATAGCCTTCAAAATACGATCGCTGCCCGATTGGACCGGCAAGTGAACCCAGTCACAAAGATTTGAACACTCTTCAATCGCCGCCACTATATCAGGATGAAAGTCTCTAGGAAACGACGTTGTGAATTTGATTCGTTCCATTCCTGTTTCGGCAACGGCCCTGAGCAGCCGGCAGAAGGGTGTCGCTCCTCTGCTCTGTTCAAGTCCCTCTTCCGATCTGGGCCTGTAGCTGTTTACGTTTTGGCCGATCAAGTGCACTTCTTTGTAGCCCAGCTCGCGCAACCGTTTTACCTCATCAACGATTTCTGTGGCTGTGCGACTCTTTTCTCGTCCTCTTGAATAAGGAACGATGCAGAAGGAGCAAAACTTGTTGCAGCCCTCGATAATCGGCACAAAAGCCACGCAAGGAGAACGTCTTTCAACCGGCGAGACGTCCCACGATTCGCCTTCCGCGCGCTCTTCAAGATCGATGACCGCTTCTTCCCCGTCGTTTAAGCGTTCGATCAAGATAGAAATGCGATCAGTGGCGCGCGTGCCGATGATCATATCAACGTCCGGAGCTTTAGCGAAAATTGCCTCCCCTTCCAGCTGCGCCACGCAGCCCATCACCCCAATCAAGGGTTTCTTGCTCGAGAGGCTGCGGAGTTGTCTAATGCGTCTGTATACCTTTTGTTCGGCCCGCTCGCGTACGGAGCAGGTATTGACCAACACCACATCCGCAGCTTCAGCTGATGGTGTCAGATCGTAGCCGGCTTGTCGCAGACTCGTCGCTGCTCGCTCACTATCCGCGACGTTCATCTGACATCCCAAGGTCTCGATGTAAACTGTGCTTTTCATTCCTGGATTTACTACATGCTGAGCGCGGATTAGTCTACCAGAAATCCGTAGCAAGGGGCGATAGCACCTTTCCTTCTCGCAGCGCCGATGATGACTGTCCTTGACCACCTATTCTGCGACTAGTAGTATCGCCCACGATTTTCGGTAACTCTAAGACACAGAGAGAGGTTCCTCATCATGTCATTCAATAAAGTGATTCTCGTAGGCAACCTGGGTCGCGATCCCGAACTGCGTTACACGGCCCAGGGTACGCCCGTTTGCAGCTTCACGATGGCCACAAACGAACGGCGCAAGGACAAGACCGGCGAGATGCAAGATCAGACCACCTGGTTTCGTGTAACTCTCTGGGGACGGCAAGCAGAAACTGCCTCACAATACCTCACCAAGGGTCGGCCGGTTTACATCGAAGGCAGGCTAAGGGTGGAGGAATGGACTGACCGTGACGGAAAGCCCAGGCACACTCTGGAAGTTAATGCGACTGATATGCAGTTCATTGGCGGCGGAAGAGGAGAAGAAGCTGCGGTTTCCAGACCGGTTGCGGGTGAACCGGCCCCGGAACATGCTGCGGTTTCCAGACCGGCTGCCGGTGAACCCGTCCAGGAGCATGCGGACCCGTCTGACGACGATATTCCGTTTTAGCAAGGTAGAAATCCGGCGAGCACTGAGCACTCGATTGCGGCGGCTATGCTGTACCCCACCGACCAAACTGCCGCAGTTTAGCGTAGCGTTTTGCCAACCTGGCTGCCTGGCTAAAGCTAACGGCTTCTGCAAGTCGCTCGCTCAACGCTGAATCAAGAAAGCGCGCGGCTTGATCATAATCCGTATGTGCGCCCCCGGGCGGTTCGCTGATGATCTGGTCCACAATCTTTTCCTCGAAAAGATTCTGCGCGGTGAGTCGGAGACCAGCGGCGGCGCGCTCTGCCTGGCTGGCATCTTTCCATAGAATCGCCGCGCACCCTTCTGGGGAAATGACTGAATAAACAGCGTTCTCCAGCATCATCACCTGATCCCCGACGCCAATTGCGAGCGCCCCACCTGACCCCCCTTCCCCGATCACAGTCACGATCACGGGTACTTTCAGTTTAGCCATCTCTCGGAGATTGTAAGCGATGGCTTCAGCCTGACCGCGCTCTTCGGCATCAATGCCTGGATAAGCTCCCGGCGTATCGATCAACGTCAGAATCGGGCGGCGAAACTTTTCGGCGAGTTTCATTGCCCTCAAGGCCTTGCGGTAACCCTCGGGTTTTGGCATTCCAAAGTTGCGATAACTGCGTTGCTTGGTGTCGCGCCCTTTTTGGTGGCCTATGACCACTACGGGAAGGCCGTGAAAACGTGCCAGACCGCAGATTATCGCCGGGTCGTCGGCAAATCTCCTATCCCCATGGAGTTCTACAAATTCCTCGAAGAGCCGCTCGATAAAATCCATGGTATAGGGACGATCGGGATGCCGGGCCAATTGCACCCGTTCAAATGCCGTTTTCTCCGCAGCCACGGTTTCGGCACTTTTCTCGGTCGAAAGCTTTTTATTGCGTTTCGCCATTTTAGCTTTGTTCTACCGCACTCTTGATGACGTCGGCGACACTCATAAAATGCCATCCTTAACGGTGACGTTGACCTCAAGTCCCTGTTCGCTCTTATACTTGCCCACGTAGGCTTGCAGTATCTCGGCGTCAACTTCGGGCGGCGGTACTGCACCTGCCTTCTTGAGCATCTCTGCAATCTCGACATTCGTGTTATCGCCTGTCGATACAG
>JAIVJP010000264.1 GCA_020199975.1 Acidobacteriota bacterium | reverse complement strand
AATCAGAACCGAGGGGCGGCAACGACCAGGTTAAGGTGGTCACTCGATCGCTGAGGAGATATGCTAAGGCCGTGTTCGCACGACCGGTAGGTGCGGCGTCACTCACACCTAGTGGAACACTAATTTTTGTTGCTTGACTCTAGCGAAACTTGACCCGGTCGCCGCTCCTCGGTTCTGATGTTGACTAGCACGAAGCCGGTTGTGCCAACCTGCACCAGTACTGGAAAGACAGCTATAAACATCGCGCTCCGCTCGAGCTTTTTCTTGAATGCCTAAATACATTTCCTACCTGCCTCATCTAAACGCCTTTCTAAACACTACCAGCGCTCTGTTTTTGATAGCGGGCTACCGTTTTATTCGCGCCGGCTTCATTCGACCGCACCGAAACTGTCAGATTGCGGCCCTGGTGACGTCGACTTGTTTCCTCCTTTCCTACCTGACTTACCACTATTACCATGGCGACACGCGTTTCCTAGGACAGGGAATCGTTCGGCCTTTTTACTTTGCAATCCTGATCACGCACGTGATCCTGGCCATTGTCATCGTTCCGCTCGTCTTAATTACGGTCTACCGCGCAGCCCGTGGGGATTTCATCCGGCACCGCAGGATAGCTCGCTGGACGTTGCCGCTGTGGCTTTATGTTTCTATAACCGGTGTAATTGTGTATTTGATGCTGTATCGCATCTATCCATCGCAGTTGTAGGTGCGGACCTCCGTGTCCGCCCCCGAACGCACGCAGAGGTGCACCCTCGACAATGGGGTCCGCCGGGGGCGCACACAGAGGTGCGCTCCTACAATGAGACTCGCCAGGACACGGACAGAGGCGGGCGCGCTGACGATGAAGTTATTCGGATGACCGATACCGGCAACAATCCCGAAGTTAAGGTCGAGACCCCGGAGGTGAAGCGACTCAGGGCGTCGGGTCCCATCCTGATTCTCGCGGTCCTGTTTGTAGCGGGAGCGTTCCTGACTTGGTATTTCACCTGGTTCGGCCGCGACCTCTCCGATGCAGACATCTCTCAGTATCTCGTTGATGAAAAGCATCCGCGGAGAGTGCAACATGCGCTCTTGCAGATCCAACACCGTCTGGAACGCGGCGATCCCACCGCCAAACAGTGGTATCCCCAAATCGTCGGTCTGGCCAGTCATCCGGAAACAGAGTTTCGCCTGACGACTGCATGGCTGATGGGTTTCGATAGCAAGTCTGAAGAATTCCGTCAGTCTCTTTTGCAGATAGTACGAGATCCGGAACCGATCGTGCGCAGAAACGCAGCTCTTGCCTTGGTGAGATTTGCAGATCCAAGTGGACGCCCTGAGCTCGTGGCGATGCTGAGTCCCTATGTGGTGACAGCGACCGAAGAAGGCGATGTAGCGAGCACTTTGAAGGAGGGAGCTTTGCTCGCGCGTGGAACCTTACTGGCACGCATCACACAGCCTGACAAGAAAACAGTCGAGGTCAGGTCGCCGCTCCCCGGAAAGTTGGAGCGCATCATCGCGCCGAGCGGTTCCAGGGTCGTGCCCGGCGTGGCGATGATGACGATCAATTCGGATGAAGACAGTCTATGGG
>JAIVJP010000027.1 GCA_020199975.1 Acidobacteriota bacterium | reverse complement strand
GTTTTAAAGGTTTTCTGAACCTTCTCAGACCCACTTTTTTGACGAACTGTCGCTTGGATTGGACCTATCGGAGGGCAAAACGTCCGAGCGCGCTTTCGCCGATGCTTCCGAAGTAGAGGGAGCCTTGATGCTCGACGACGTTTGCGATCTGGGCATAGCACTGGGGCGATCCGTCCTGGAGGTTCTCGATTACGCGGCCATTCTGATCGAGCCGAGCACAAATGAATAACGCTTCGATGCGGGCTGAAGAAATGCCGGCAGGCGATATACGATTTTTCTCAGGAAGGGATGCGGCAGTAACTTGTCGAAAGTTGCATCGCGCTGTGTGACCAGTGCCAACCAAAACTTGTCCTTGCCGTTTGAGGAAAGCCCATCGGGAAAGCCTGGCAGGTTGTCGATAAAGATATCTGACTGACCCTGCTTTGGACCGTTGAGCCAAACCCGATGTAGTCGGTAACGTTCGGTCTCGCATACAAGCACGAAAGTTTGGTCGGGACTTATCGCTACCCCGTTCGCAAAGTGCAAATCTCGCAAAACCACACGCGTAGTTTTTGTTGCCGGCTCGTAGACGAGCAGCCGTCCGTTTGGTTGATGCTCGATAATATCTGCCCTGTAGTTTGACAAGTGAAACTTGCTCGAAGCATCGGTGAAGTAAATCATTCCATCGGCGGCGATGTCGAGATCGTTGGTACAATGAAAAGCAACGCCGTCGGCTTGTGTGCTCAGTACAGTGATCGAACCATCCCGCGGGATCGAAAGCAGTCCTTTGTTTGCGTCGGCAAGGATAAGATTGCCGTTGGAATCGAACTTCATGCCGAGAGGACGTCCCTGCGTATTGGCGAACACTTCCGGGCGCGTGCCATCCGCTTGCAAGCGCATGATGCGGCCGTCGTCCAGTCCGGCATAGATGCGGTTCTGTAAATCAATGGCGACGTCTTCAGGTGCGAAGCCCGCTCCCAGGGAAAGTCGCTGGACGTTAGCGAGTCGAGAGTTTTTTTCATAGTCACCCCTTAAAGCGGGAGCCGCAGCTGGAGTCCACGCCGCGGGGGAAATCGGAACCGGCCAGAGTAGGAGGTAAATGAGCAATGCCGCGACTAGCAGCAAAGCAAACAGAACTATCCGATTAAATCCCATGCTTCTTTTGATTGCTCCAAGCTAGACTCAATTATGGAGACAAGTAGAGCGAAGCGACGACGGCGCTTTGGATTAGCTGTTGTCGAAGGATAGCTGTTGTCGGAGATCCAAAGCGGTGTCGCGCTCCCGCTTGCCACCGCACTCCAAAGGTTGAGCGCCGGTCTCCTGGGCTTGAAACGCGGTGTTGACAACTAATCAACTGAATGTTACCGCTCGCCGCGTTCGTCTTCTACTTGGGTTTCGAGACCAACAGCGAGCTGGTAGATGCCTGGCTGATCCATTGGTTCGATCAGGCGCAATGCCTCGTCGAGAATGCGGCGTTGATGTTCGGGCCAGTTCGGGCGTCCCGCAACACTCCCGAGTTTACCTTCATAAAAAGCTGCTCGAGGAGGACGAACAGATTCTACGACGTCCTTGTCAACTGCCAAAGTCATCGTGGGAAGGCCGGCCTTTTCCAAAGCCCGCGCGGCGAGCGAAACTGACTGGTGGCAGAGACGTGATGCGGGTATCAGCAGAGCAGCTTGAGCCTCGTATCGTTTGATGCGCTCGATCAACTTCGGAAACATCTCATCAGCAAGCCTGGCGGCGTCAGTGATGAAGCCACTGAAACTCCAGAACACCGAATTGAGTTGGCCGATAATTCCATTGACCTCAAACTCCAAAAGCCGCTCGAGTGGCACCTGCGAGTTAAGGTCCTGCTGAAGCGCCGCCGGATCATATCCTTTCGCCGCAAACCGCAAATCGGCAGCCCCAACTTCAATCGGGATTTCGCGGAAGTTAAGGTCGCCGTCTGGTGTGTTAAGGTCGAAAGGATCGGTCCCGTTAAGATAGACGCCCGCCGAGGAGATAAGAGCAAGGTTTAGCATTGGCAAGGCGCGGCGTGCCGGCGTAAAGGGAGCGCGTTTGTTTTTCACCAACGGATACGATACTCCCACGCCGCCATTGCCGGAGACGCTACTCTGATTTTTCTGCCAATCGGCGTAGCGCTGATGCCACTCAACAATCTGTTCGATTATTTCCACAAGCAGTCTTCCCCTCACCACTCATTCAATTGGCATTCAAACGCGCGCGATACGCGATTACCAGAAACGCGAGTAGCGCGGCAATCATAGCAATACTCAGCGCGGTGACAGAATAACCGTGCAGTCGATTGAAAGCCACGCGGCGGGGATCATCGATCGGCACCTGATCAACCGGCAGAACCAGGGCCAGGCGGAGAGCGCGCATCTTCGCGGCAATTACCCACTGCCCAATCCCGGTGCTAATGGCTACCACGATTAGCGAAGCGAGTTCCAGGAGGAATGAACGCTTTCCCAACCCTTTGCCCAAGGCGAATGCAGTTACCAGTAGAAACAGGCTAATTATGAAACCGCTGACATTTACGACCGAGAGAGTCCGCGTAACCAGAGTGCCCGCAATCTCCCCTACGTTAGGCAGTTGAAACGCCCGCAGCACGGAAAATACGCTGGGAGCAACGACGGAGCTGAAAAACACCGCGGCGCCAAGCCATAAGCCGAGTAGCAGCAGTCTCAGGTCATTAAGGATTGCCACGGGTTTTCTAATCCCCAGCGAGCAAGCTGGTTAATCAAATTCATCGATGGCCGACAGCAGTCTGATCCGCGGCGGCGTGACTTGCGGGGGCTTCAACTCACGCGGATCGGCCGCGTCCCAGAGCCAAGAAAGAGCGCGCTCGAGTTGCTCTTGGTAATCCTCCAGGTCGAGCGACATGAACACCCTTTTCCCCAGGCGCGCAAACTTCTCCTTAGCCATCTGATGCATCCGGCGCGCTGCGCCCGGACGACCAATCTCCAAATGATGAAAAGCCACCGCCGACTGAATCATCGCTTGCAGGAAGAGTTTCTCTTGCGGCCCGACCTCGCCCATCCAGCGCTCTTCCCAGGCATCATGCGAAGCATGAAATTCCCCGGCGTTGTACAAGTCGATCCCCGCGATGTACTCGATCGGATAGGCCGCTACGTGCGCATCAGTGTACGCTGGAACATCGTCGTCGGCTTCCGGCACCGCAGGTCTTTTCATTTCCGCTTCGACCCTATGACATGAACGGAACCGCTGATCGTCGCCTGCCAAACGCGCACTCTCATGCAACGCTCCTAAGGTCTTCGGCTACTCTGCAACCTGGCAGCGATCACTTTAGCCGCAGTAGCGCCTGCGCCCGCGGCGCCGCTAATTGTCGGAGCCATCGGATTAGAGACATCGCCAATGGCGAATACGTTCATCACAGTGGTTTCTTGCTGGCTGGTCACCACAATGTAGCCTTTCTCATCTAACTGCAACTGGGCGCGGAATGTATCCGTATTGGGTTCCACCCCAATGCGAATCAAAACGCCCCGCACTGCCATCTGAAATGGTTTGATTGCGTCTTTGCGTTGTACCTCAACAGCCTCTACCTCTTCGTTGCCAATAATACGACTGACTACTGACTCGGGAAAAACCGTTATGCAGTGATTCGTCTGCAATTGCTCTACTAATTCTCTGCGTGCCACCAATTTCTTGCCACGATGTACAACAGTTACGGTCGGACAAACATCAGCCAGCAGTAGTGCGTTTTCAACAGCCGCGTCGCCGCCGCCGATGACGCAGACATCTTTGCCGGCAAACAGATTCCGGTCGCGGGCCGCGGAGTCAATAACTCCCTTGCCGGAAAATTCGTTCTCGCCGGGGATTCCGAGCTGCCTGCGCCTCACGCCGGTAGCGATGATGATGCTAATCGACTGCAGCCGTTCACCGCTACGCAGCGAGACGCGTTTTGCGGCGAGATCGACGCTCGCGATTTCAACGTCGGTCCAGAGGTCAAAGCCCGCGTTGTCGATCTGATCGGCAAACCGTGCTAACAGTTCGGCCCCGTTCAGAGCGCGCACTCCCGGGTAGTTCTCAATCGACCCGTATATCGAATGGAGTTGTCCGCCGACAGTTTCGCTCTGCTCGAGAATGAGGGTGTCCAGTCCCAGTTGATCACACCAGAGTGCGGCCGCTAAACCAGCAGGGCCGGCGCCGATGATTACAACGTCATGCATCGAGTAGCATAGACCCAGTTTGTGATTGGGAGGATTGTCTGGTACAAACTCGGGGAAGATCTGGTCATCTTATTTAGGTCGCGGCCGTGCTCACACTCGGGCGGCATTTTTCGGTAACAGCTCTGCCCGCATAAGACTGACAACTTCATCCGGGAGCAGCTTGGAAGCCGCGAGAGTGTTACTCGGATCGAGAAACTTGACCACTGAAGTCATCTCGCTATTGTCCAACTTCCAACGTCCATCGTGATTCTGCTCAATCTGATTTAGTTGCGAGATCAGCGGGCCGAAATCGTGTCGCTTAACTGCAGGCCTTACCCCAGTTTCCGCCCAGGAGTAATACGGATAATCGATTCGATAGGTCCATCCCTGGCGGAACCGCGTGGCTATCAAAAAGATTTGACCTCGTGCGTAACGCGAGATAGCGGTGTAAGGCGCGACATGTCGAGTCGGATTGAAGCCAATGGGGCTAAAGACTTCAGGCGCCAGAGTAATCAAAGACAGATGAACATCCTGGTGTTCTTCAACCTTGGATTTGCCCTTTTCGAAACTCTCGATCGCGCTGGCGATTGCCTCCCAACCACTGCGCCAAAGCGATTCGTAATCGCCAGTGTTCCGGAGGACACGCTCCACTTCGGGCAGCACAAGTTCATAGGCTTCAGCGTCGTCGCTGATTTCTTTGCCAGCAAGATAGGCAGCAAGCGGTGAGCCGGTTTCATTGTTCGGGCTCGCCTGGTCTGAACCCTGGATAACTATGCTCGCGCGCACACCGTTCTCAGTCGAGAACTCCGAAAAGTCCCCTGCTTCCGCCGCCGGTATTAACTGCTCGCGCAAGTCGCGAGCTCGTTCGCCGGTAAGCACCGTCCACACTGAAAGCACACCGTCCGTATCGAAGTGGTTGTTGGTTACCAGCTCGATTCCCTGAGTGAGTCTTTGCTTGTTTGGAGAGGCGACGAGATTCAGCGCGATTTCGGTGGAAGTATCTGCTTTGACCTCATCCGGAGTTTGATTTCCTTCCCAATGCGAGAAATGGATGCTGTTGGAAACGGTGCCGTCGACGGAGAGCTTTGGAACATTCTCCAGTCCGGCGTGGTAGAACTCGAATCTCACAGAGGGAACCTTTCGAGTGAGAAGCTTAGGCACAACAATCCGATGTAAAGTCTATCGTAAAAGGAAGTACGCTGAAAGCGTTGGCTAGTTCGAGCCCAGGGTTGCAGCAACCCTGGGATTTCAGGTCCAACCTATACCTCGCTAACTCTGAAAGAGTTCGTGAAGTCCCTTGCGCAGCCATTCGCCAACGCTTTCAGCGTTACGATTGTTTGGCAGCCTAGATCCCAGGGTTGCGGCAACCCTGGGCTGGAATAGCATACGCTTTCAGCGTAATTGTATACTCCTCACAGCCCGCTACTCTTGTTTGTATCCAATTTCAGCGAGTAGAATAAAGTTTCAATCATAAGCGACGGTAATCCCATCTTCGGAGGAATCATGAGTCAACCAGCCACACAGCAAATTCCGGAAATCACTGCCACTGAACTTAAGCAGCGCCTGGACAGCGGAGAAAACATCCAGATTATCGATGTGCGTGAGGCTCACGAAGTCGCGATTGCCGCTATTCCTAATACAACGCATATCCCCCTGGGCCAGGTGCTCAACCGTATGTCGGAAATAGATCCCAACCGGGAGACCGTCGTGCATTGCAAGATGGGAGGCCGCAGCGCGAAAGCCATCGAAGCACTCAAGCGTTTAGGGTTCGCCGGCAATCTTCTGAATCTCAAAGGAGGGATCACTGCGTGGTCCAATGAAGTCGATCCCACGGTGCCCAGGTATTAAGAGCTGTGTTGCGGAATCCAATGAAGTTTTGTGCGCTACTCCACTACGGAACCGCGAGCGGTAGCGACCGGATGCTGGATTCAACTCGCATTTGGACTAGATCGGCATGAAAAGATCATGAACAGTGTTAAGTGTAGGTCCCGGTCGCTACCGCTCGCGGTTCCGTAG
>JAIVJP010000263.1 GCA_020199975.1 Acidobacteriota bacterium | reverse complement strand
CTGGATAGCATTAAGGACCAGCTCAAGCACACACAAACCACAGTCAAGACTCTCAACAAAGAGCCCGACAAGGACTTGACGAAAGCGCTTGAGGACTATGTGAAAGAGGTGGAGGCGCTTCAGGACCGCCTCGCGCGGCGCGCCGAAGGACTGGGAATCGGAGGGAGAGTGAGGGTTGCCGATCAGATTGGCGGGCTCTTCTTTGCAATCGATGGAGTGAATGCTGCTCCCACTCCTTATCAACGCCAGTACTTTAATGAGATTCAACCGGAGTTCCGCGTCCGCATGGATGAGGCTAACAAGTTTATCCGGGAAAAGGTGCCCGAGTGGAACGAGAAACTGCGTCAATGGAATGCGCCAACGCTCACCACGCGCAGGCCAGTTGAGTTTTAGTCGACACTCCAGAGATTTGATCGGGCATGCCGCGAAGCGGCGGAAGTCTAAGAGCCCGCGAAGCGTGGCGAAAGCATAAAGCCTGGGGCGTGAGCCCCAGGGCGAAAGCATTTTGAATTCCCAAGCCCGAGAAGCGGGCGGCAGTAGTAAACAAAACAAATCGCATGCAAAGAACATAATGCGTCCACTGTCGCCCGCTCGCGGGCTTCTAAATCTAATGCGATCTTCCTGGGGCTCACGCCCCAGGCTTTATGCTTTCGCCACGCTTCGCGGGCTGGTTGAGACAGACCTGGCGCGATCGTTCCCGCTACGGCTGAAAATTGAAAGAAAAAATTTATATATGACTCGCCCTGTCTTTCGACCCACGCTAGCTCTTCTGCTTTTTATCTACTCTCTGGCTTCTGCGCAGCAACCTCCGCAGGAGCCTGGTCCTTTTCGCAAACCCGATCTCGTTGAGCTTACTAAAGTAGATCCGACAATTAAGCTCGACGTGCGGTATGCAACAAAAAACAGTTTTTTAGGCCGTCGCGTTTACAAGCAGGCTCGCGCATTTTTGCAACGACCGGCAGCGGAAGCGCTAGTGCGCGTCAACCAATCACTCCGGAAGCAGGGTTACGGACTTATTGTGTTCGACGGATATCGTCCCTGGTCTGTCACTAAAGTCTTCTGGGATGCCACTCCCGAAGACCGGAAGATCTTTGTTGCTGATCCCAGTAAGGGGTCGAGACACAACCGCGGCTGCGCCGTTGACCTATCAATGTTTGAACTAAAGACCGGCGCGACAGTGCAGATGCCTAGCGAGTATGACGAGTTTACGGAACGCGCTCATATCAACTATGACTGCGCAACGTCTGAAGCAAAACAGCTCAGAGGAATCTTACGTGCTGCGATGGAAGCGGAAGGGTTCGCCGTTTATGAGCCCGAGTGGTGGCATTACGATTTCAAAGATTGGAAGGAGTATCCAATCATGAATGTGGATTTTTCTAGGATAGGGAGTCAATGAAACGGACGGCTGAGCCAATCGTGACGCGACCGAGCGGGGGCGGGCTCCGCGTTGCCCCTTTCCAACTTGCAAATTACCGGAACTCGAGTCGCGTTTTTGGTTCCCTGATTAACCTTTAGCCTTAGCCGTATCAACCATCGTCGAGGCAGGCATAGCCCTGGTCAAACGAATATTCCCGTTGATGCCGTTCGCCGTGATCGAACTTCCACCTGAGCCTATGTGCGCGGAGTAACTACCATGCTTCGCCTTCTCCAGAACGAAGCCCGGAAGATCGGATACTACATTGCCATTCATGCCGTGAGCTTCGAGATCGACGTTGACGCCTTCACTCAAACGCAGCTCGATGTTCCCATTCACGCCGTTAATGCTGACTGCATCTTTCTCAAGTCTATTAAGAGCCACCGAGATGTTCCCGTTAATACCGTTGAATTCGGCCGAGCCCGTGGCCTGGGCAACTTCAACGCGACCATTGATTCCGTGAATTTCGATCGGACCGTCAATCTCTCCTACATTTACCGCGCCGTTGACTCCCTCGGCAACCAGAGAGATTTGACGCGGGAGTCTTAAGGTGACCCGCTCGGTAGGACTTGAACCAAATAGCCGTGCGAAGAAGCCGGCATCGCCCTTTTCGCCGCGAATCTTAAGACTGTTGAGGCTGTTTTCAATTGTGATCTTGCGGCGACTCAGAGCCTCAGGGCTTTTGGCTATCCGCTCAATGTAGACGCCGGCGATTTTGATGTCGGCAGTCTCAATCTTAACCGCGCCGTTTATTCCGGACACTTCCACCTTCGCGCCTGGAGCCAGTTCGTAATTCTTCCGAATCTCCTCACGAGTCTCCTCTTTCGAGTCGAAGTCGCCACTGATCGCTCGAGGGAGTTCACTGATGCTGTGGCCGGCCTTTGAGTATGAACGCACGATTCCAGCTACTCCGGCTATGCCCACAAGCAATACAACTAAAATTATTCGTTTCATTG
>JAIVJP010000322.1 GCA_020199975.1 Acidobacteriota bacterium | reverse complement strand
TTTCGTCCCCGGTGGTCGCCCACCGAAAACGTCGAGTATAACTACATGGCATACAGTCAATTCCCATGACCGGTCTTTCACCGGCTAGACATGCAGCATTATGGGCTGCGTACGAAATCACACTAACAGGCTTTCGTGTTGATTAGTGTAGTTTCGTGGATCGCCATCGATAGATGGAAAACGCGGTCGGAGAGATTATAATCCGAAGCGCCGTTTGACAACGATGCGTATCGGCGATAGAGGTCACTAACTGATGAGCCTCGAAAATAAAGGTTCTCAATATGTTGATCGACAGGAAGTCACGCCGACGACCGATGAATCTTTTCTCAGCAATTTTCAACGAGAACTCGCTGTCGAAGATCGCCATCGTGTGTGATCAGAAGTCGCTCACATACGATGACCTTCGCATGGAGACGCTGCGAATAGCCGCCTCGCTAGAGTCGCTGGGAATCGCCTCAGGCGATCGCGTGGTGCTGCTGCTCAACGATTCCCCGGAATTCATCGCGTCATTTATCGCAATCGCTTCGAGTGGAGCGATTGCCGTCCCAATCAACATGGGACTGCGCCTCGATGAACAACAATTGATTCTCAACGACTGCGGTGCGAGTGTCGCGTTGGTTGAGTCAGGTCTCAGTGAGACCTTGCTTAGAAACCCTCCAGAGAGACTGCCCAAGCTCAAAGAGGTCATTCTCGTCTGCCGACGCGAGAACCAGTCCATCAGTCACCGGGAGAGCCCACCGAGCCACGAAACTGGGCCGAGGATTCAAACGCTGTCCGACCTGTTGAGTGAAAAAGAAGTCCGACCCGCGCCAGAGTTTCCGTCGGCTGGAGAAGACACGCCCGCATTTATTCTTTACACCTCCGGCAGTACCGGTGAGCCGAAGGGCGCCGTGCACTCCCAGGCCCACATCTTTTACACGAACGACACTTTCTGCCGCGAAGTACTAAAACTTAAACCGAATGATCGGCTCTTCTCGTCGTCGCGACTGCCGTTTGCTTACGGCCTGGGAAACAGCCTCTCATTTCCCTTGCTAAATGGTGCGACAACAATTCTCTGTCGCCAAAAGCCTTCCGCTGAAGTCATCAGCCGAATTCTTGTCGATCACAAACCAACAGTCTTCTTTGGCGTTCCGGTTATCTACAATCTGCTGCTGGAGGATCATCGACGCGGCCACCCACTCGATTGCTCAAGTCTGCGTATCAGCATTTCAGCTGGGGAGGCCTTACCGGCACGCTTGGGTGAGGAGTGGGAAAAAACGTTTGGCGTCCAGGTGCTTGACGGTATTGGTTCGACTGAGATGCTGCACATGTTCATGTCGAACCATGAAGGCGAGGTTCGGTATGGCAGCAGCGGCAAGCTGCTCGATGGTTATGCCGCGCGTTTGCTGGATGAACATGAGAATCCAACACCTCACGGCGTCGAGGGCAACCTTTGGGTGAAGGGCGGGAGTGCCGCGCTGGGCTACTGGAAAAAACCGGAAGCCACGGCCCGCACCTTCGTCGAGGGATGGGTGCGCACAGGCGATCTCTACCGTTCAGAGGATGGCTACTGGTATCACATGGGGCGCAGTGACGACTGTTTCAAATCAAGCGGCCAATGGGTCTCGCCGGTGGAAGTTGAAGGAGCGTTGCTGCGGCATGAGCGCGTCAGTCGCGCTGCCGTGGTGGAAGATTTTGATAAAGACGGCTTGCCCTGCGCATGTGCTTTCGTCGTGTGTAGGGATTCCTCCGAAGATCTTGAAAAACTGGAAAACAAACTACGCGCGTTACTTCGTGGCGTGCTGCCGCGCTTTAAACAACCGCGGAAATATGTTTTTGTGGACGAACTGCCATACACGGCCACAGGAAAGATCCAGAGATTCAAGTTGCGGGACCGGCTCAAGAAGTCAGCTGAGCGGACGGCTCATCGATAGGCCATGCCCTTCGACCTCAAGTACCGCCTCGTAGCGGCTTTGCCACCTGATATAAGGGGTGGGGAGACGCGATTGGTTTCGCTCCCCCTCCCTCCGAACCGGACAGGCGGGTCTCTCGCATCCGGCTCTCCAGTTAGTGGCCAGCCTTGAAACCAATCTCCATTTGCGTAGCGCCACTCTGGAGAGCTAGCTTCGCATAGGGTCAAAAGAATCAAGGCGAGATCAGGCACTGGTTCGCCGTTGACCCATGTGTAGAACTCCCCTGGATACGTGATGCTCGCTTGTGCTGCGATTTCCTCGATGCCAACGCTATTGCGAATCCCGTTACATAGAAAAAGGCAGAATACAATCAGGGACAAGACCGTCAGCGCTGGTTCGGTGCTTCTGTCTCAGAGCTTCGAAGTGAAGTGGAGCCAAACTTTCTTTTGCTATTGCAATCATGACTGTTTTCTCCCCGAGGAGGCCCCTAAATCAAAGCCAGGTAATTGCGATCTCTGCCTCAATCTGCTTGAATTCTGAATCGCCGGTAACCAGATGCGCCTTTCTCTGTTTCGCAAGCGCGGCTGCAAAGCAATCGCCAAACGACATACGGTTTCTTGATTTGAAATAGCCTGCGCCGTGCGCGAGATCCCAATCGGCGTCGACAAACTTGATCCCAAGATCACGAATCTGCCGGATAGCTTGGTCCGCATCCGGCGCGGAAGTCTTGCGAGTAATGATGTACCAGACCTCGCCAGCATTGACGACGCTCATCAGTAGCGGAATATCATCGTCATGAGCGTCGGCAATGATGTTTGCGACTTTTTCGCCGGCAGGCTCATCCTGGAAGTACGCCATGATAGCCCATGAGTCGAGCACTAGAGCTTTCGGCTTGCGTGGCATTAGAGCTTTCTCGCTTTCTCCTTTTCAGCCATTAGCTCTTCCAACAAGCCTTTGCCTTTGAACTTGCCCCGCAAACTGTGAACGTATTCCCGTGTAATTGGCTTTAAGATGATTTCCCTGGCTCTCTCATCGACTTCGATTTGAATGCGTGTTCCTTCCTTTATCCCGAACTTTCGCCTGACTGAGGAAGGAATCACGATCTGTCCTTTGGATGTTGCCGTGGTTTCCACTGTCTGCCTCCTATTCCAACTTCGGAGCAAAAGTATACCAATCAAAGCATGTAAGTCAATGGCCACGACGTTGCATTTTTGCCTGGGAGTCATACAGTATGCGGGCATGAGGCGCAGCCCCAGTGACTTGAAGGACAGACTTGACGGAAGGGCAATAGCCACTTCCTCACATCAGGCGGCGAAGCCGTTACGAAGTAGAATGTGATTACCTTAATCGACGTCTGAGTGTATTGCCTTTGCTTCTTTGCACCTTGCGGGCTATAAAAGTATCCGTGTCTGACAAGAGTATCCAGGAAACCTACGCGCCGAATATGGCCTGCTTCGGCTGTGGTCCGGCAAATGAAAAGGGCTTGCACATCCGCAGCTTCGCCAACGGCGAAGAAGTTGTTGCCGAATGGCAACCGCAACCTCAATACCAAGCCTTTCCGGGGATGCTTAGTGGCGGCATCATCGGCACGCTGCTGGATTGCCACTGTAACTGGACCGCTGCCTGGCATTTGATGAAAAAGGCAGGTCTCGACCACCCGCCCTGCACGGTAACAGCGGAGTATTCAATCAAGCTGCTTCGTCCCACGCCGTCAGATAAACCGGTCCGACTGGTGGCTCGCGTAGTTGAATCAACGGACGATCGAGCTATCGTGGAAGGTGAATTGATCGCCCGTGACAAGAGTTGCGCCACTTGCCGCGGCACTTTCGTGGCTGTGAAGCCTGGCCATCCGGCGTATCAACGGTGGTAGTTAGCTTTCATGTCTCATCTCATCCACCGTCCCCGACGACTAAGACGAACGCCCGCGTTGCGTGCTCTTGTACGTGAAACTCGTCTGGCGCGAGAGGATTTAATTCTGCCGTTGTTTGCCTGTCCCGGTCAAAATGTTCGTCGTGAGATTGGGTCGATGCCCGGTGTGCACAACCTGTCTGTCGATGAAATTGCGAAGGAAGCCGCCGCCGCCTACGACCTTGGTGTTAGCGGAGTGATTCTCTTTGGCCTCCCGGAAACAAAAGACGAAGCCGCATCCGGTGCTTACGCTGATAAAGGAATCGTGCAACAGGCGGTGCGCGCAATTCGCCACTCCGTGCCAGAAATGATCGTCATAAACGACACCTGTCTCTGCGAGTACACTTCACATGGGCACTGCGGCGTGGTGCGTGACAACGAAGTCTTGAATGAGGAATCGCTTGAGTTGTTGGCGCGCACCGCGGTGAGCCAGGCGGAAGCAGGCGCCGACATCGTAGCGCCGTCGGCAATGATGGATGGACAGGTTGGAGCCATACGTGAAGCGCTAGATGACGCGGGCTTCGAAAATGTAGCCATCATGTCCTATGCCGTGAAATTCGCCTCGGCTTTCTACGGCCCGTTTCGAGAAGCGGCCGACAGCGCGCCAGCGTTTGGCGATCGCCGCGCATATCAGATGGACTCGGCCAACGCACGTGAGGCAATTCGCGAAGCCGAGCTGGATTACTCCGAAGGCGCGGATATCCTGATGGTTAAACCGGCTACGGTCTATTTGGATATTCTGAAAACGGTGCGCGACCGTTTCGATCTGCCGCTGGCCGCCTACCACGTATCAGGCGAATACTCGACGATAAAAGCTGCCGCACAAAAGGGATGGATCGATGAGCAACGGGTGATGATGGAAACTTTAACAAGCATCAGGCGCGCGGGCGCGGACATTATTCTGACTTACTACGCCCGCGAAGCGATTAAAGCGCTGCGTAACAGAGGGCAGTGAACAGTGGGCAGTGCACAGATTGTCAATTGCCGATTGCCAATTTCCAATCTGCGATCTTCAACAGTTGTTTACCACCCTGGGAGTCAATGTGCCGCCCGCCAATCACAAAATCGGCAATTGGCAAATGGGCAGTCTGCGCCATGTCCACTGTCCACTGTCTCAAGCAACAAAGGTGGTCGCAATTGTCATCACACGAAGCGAAGATTGTAAGAACTGCGGCTAACCGGACAGTGTTTAGTTTTACTGTTTGTCTTCCAACTCAGATTTGTCAGCGTTTAGACTCAATGGCACGGTGAGTTTGAATGGACGCCCATCCAGTACAGAACCGGGAGCAGTAGCGACCGCACTCAAGCCAGCGTTTGTTCAGCGCCATGCGAGAGTGTGCGTACTACGTAGTAATCTACATGAAGGGTTTCACTATTGAATGCGGTCGCTACGCTCGGTTCCGTACTGTGTGGCGTCCGGCAGGCTGGGTACCGTCCAGAAAGACTACGCCCGCCTACTGCGACCAGGTTCGCTCGGAGAAAACCTTAACCGGGGAGTTTCTGGAATGACCCGACGGAGAACAATGTCAGCGCCTCGAATCAAGGGTCTTATTCTGGTTCCACTGCTGTTGTTTTTGGATGTCTCCGGCAAGGGGCAGTCCGGAAGGCGGGCGCCCCGATCCGAACCCCGGTCACCCTCTGCGGTCACACCAGCGACTGACGCAAGCGATAGTGCCCCGAGAGTTGAAAACGAGAAGGGCAATTACAAACTCGAACGAAAAGTAGAGTTGCTGGTCGCGAGGCAGTTGACTTCGAAACACCTGCCGAGCGAAGCAACAATCTACGCTAGTTTTATCAAGCGCCTGAATGAATTCACAAATGTCAGCGGCACTTCGATCGGCGACGTAAAACGTCAGCAGGCAATACTGCGCGCCCGGGAAGAGACGGAGTCGTTTGTGGTCTTGTTGCAGTTTGAAATTGACAACTTTCAGGAGGGCAGGTTGGTCCTCAACTCACCGGATCTGGAGGTCAAGTATTTCATATTTGCGCCGGGCACTGGTGAGCTAAAGACAAAGGGCAAGGTTTATTATCAAGCTATCGGCGGGGCGAAAATGCGAAAGGACAACTGGCCTAACGGCCCGCCAATCAAAATCACCGTCGAGGCCGCTGGTATAGAAGCGGCCGAACGCGTTCACGATTGGCTGTTAGTAGCAGCAATGCAGCCACACAAGTAACTCGCCTCGGTGGTGTCCTGGTTTCTTTTTTTGCTTGTGCTTTGGTGCTGTGAAGCAAGACCGTAGTTTCTCGCTGTTTCACCAACTTCGACCGACCTAAGCGATCCAGTAGAGGTGGTACTGACCTCATCTACCTTTGGGTTTTGGGTAAGGCCGGGCAGCAGCTCAAATTCCTTCACTCGTTCGCAACTTCATCCAGCGCAG
>JAIVJP010000548.1 GCA_020199975.1 Acidobacteriota bacterium | reverse complement strand
CATGCGTCCCATTGCCCCAAGGTTTTTTGTAGAACCCTCGACCACGCTCGATTACGCCAGGGAATTGATGAAGAGAAACGGCGTTGGCTCGCTTGCGGTCATCAATAACCACGGCAAACTGGTAGGCTTCCTTCAGAGCGGAAAATTGCGGCCCCGCGCGGCGAGGAAAAAGGGGAAAGGCCCAGGGACGGTATAGAGGGGTACATGCAGTCAGACGCTTCGCTAATCGATCCCTTAGGGAGCATCCGCGAGATATCGTTTGGGTTTGCCCTGTAAATCAGTTGGCCTCGCACACCACCTAATGAGGCAATTAGTAATGGCCTAATTAGGCCACTACCAGGCAATTCGCTTCTAGACTTTTAGCGGTCCGGCAATACTTTGTAGAATCTTCGGCAACCCTGCTGGTACTTAGATGCCCATTTCCGCCAATACTCGGCTTGGACGCTATGAAATCCGCTCGCAGCTCGGCGCGGGTGGGATGGGCGAGGTTTACCTCGCCCGTGACCCGAAGATCAACCGCGACGTGGCGATCAAAGTTCTCCCCCCGGCTTTCTCTTCAGACTCAGAGAGACTGCGTCGCTTCGAGCAAGAGGTGCAAGCCACAGGTAAACTGAACCATCCCAATATTCTTGCAGTTTACGATGTTGAGACGCACGACGGCGCGCCCTACGTTGTTTACGAACTCCTCGAGGGAGAGACTTTGCGCGAGCGCCTGAGCGGCGGCGCACTCTCCGCACGCAAGGCAGTTGATTACGCTTTGCAGATCGCCCACGGGCTGGCGGCAGCGCACGAGAAACGAATCATTCACCGGGATCTCAAGCCTGAGAACATCTTCATCACACACGATGGTCGCATCAAAATCTTAGACTTCGGACTGGCGAAACTCACAGAGCAAGTCCAAAACGCTGAAGCACAGACTGATGTGCTGACGCGGAGATCCCGCGCTTGAGCGCGTCGTGATGCACTGCTTGGAGAAGAGGCCGGAGCAGAGATTTCAATCGGCAAGAGATGTGGCCTTTGCGCTGGAAGCCTTGAGCGGACTTTCTTCGAGTCGCACGATGACAGCCACTTTGCCTCCGACGTCGGGGTGGCCTAAGAAGCGTGAGCGGCTGGCGTGGGTGGGTCTGGGTGTCTGCCTGCTTGGGCTGCTGGCGGCGCTGCCTTTTGTTGTTGCATATTTACGCCGTACTCCAGTAGATGAGCGCGTACTCAAGGTGTCGGTGTTGCCGCCTGAGAATGCGACCGTAGCCGGTGCAGGAACGGGCTTTGCCCTTTCACCCGACGGTCGTCGTCTGGCCTTCGTCGCCTCTTTTGAAGGCCAGAATCTTCTCTGGGTACGCTCTCTTGATTCGCTCTCAGCCCAATCTCTTTCCGGAACCGAGGGCACCGCTCCCAATGTTTTTTGGTCCCCAGATAGTCGCTTCATCGGGTTTTTTGCGGGAGGCAAGCTCAAGAAGATCGACGCATCAGGCGCGCCTCCGCAATCTCTGTGCGATGGGGTGGGGGGTGGCGGCGCGTGGAATCGCGAAGGGGTGATTATCTTTTCCCAGGGAGGTTCCGGTCTACATAGGATCTCGGCGGCGGGCGGCGAACCGATACCAGTGACAACGCTCGATCAATCACGTTTCGAAACTTCTCATCGATGGCCATACTTCCTACCCGATGGGCGCCACTTTCTCTATCTTGTGCGCAGCAGCCAGCCTGAAAACGGAGGGATATTCGTTGGATCGCTAGATTCAAAGGATACGAAGCGTTTGCTTTCCAACACGTTAAGCGCAGCTTACGCGCCGCCAGGGCTTCTGCTGTTCTTGCAGAATGAGAAACTGATGGCCCAGCCATTCGACGTCGACGAGGTTCAACTCACAGGCGAGCCATTCCCGGTCGCCGAACATGTGGCCTATAACCTGGGGTTAGCTCGCGCGGCCTTCTCCGTTTCAGAAAACGGCGTGCTGGCCTATCGCAGCGGTAGCAGCCAGGTTAACCAGCCGCTCTGGTTTGACCGAGGAGGCAAACAGATTGGAGCACTCGGCGCTGCTGGTCTCTACCTCGGTCTTTCACTGTCACCTGATGAAAGCCGAGTTGCGCTAGACCGCGTAGATATCCAGACCGGAACATACGACATTTGGCTGGTCGAATTGTTGCGTGGCATCCCCTCGCGATTCACAACCGATCCGGCGAGCGATTTGAATCCGCTTTGGTCGCCTGATGGAAGCCGCATCGTCTTCACCTCAGACCGCGAAGGCCAAGGGAATCTTTATCAAAAGAGTGCGAGTGGCAGCGGGAATGAGGAAGTGCTGCTCAAGTCAAGTGAGGCGAAAGTACCGGACGACTGGTCTTCGGATGGGCAGTTCATCGTATATGAAACCCTCAATCCGAAGACAAGACGTGATTTGTGGGTGTTACCGATGTCCGGTGACCGGCAGCCATTTCTGTTTCTGCAAACGGAGTTCAACGAACAGCAGGCTCAATTCTCTCCCGACGGAAAATGGATAGTCTACACGTCTGATGAGTCAGGAG
>JAIVJP010000262.1 GCA_020199975.1 Acidobacteriota bacterium | reverse complement strand
GCTGCGAAAGCGCCAAAGGCGTGCGAGAGTGCGGTCCGTTGCGGCATCGCAGTCATGGGGACCCAGAAACCCATCGCCAGGCCGATAAGTGAACCGATCACCAGCCCGGACAGGATCCAGGTGTAGGTGATGATCTCGTGATGCATCAACGTGCCGATAATGGCCATCAGCATGCCGAATTCAGCTAGGTGCATCCCGCGCTTGGCGGTTTCAGGATGGGTAAGACCTTTGAGTCCCAGGATAAAAAGCACTGAGGCCAGCAGGTAGCTTAGTTCGATGAAGTAGGTCCGCATTTAATGGGACAGGTCTTTGTTCTTTGTTCTTAGATCTTTGATCTTTGGGTTTTGATCTCTGGTTTTGGTTTCTGGTTATGGGTCTATGATCTATCTGCGTTATCCGCGCCTGCACCCCACGCGGGCTGCCTGCGTGGGGACCCCGCTTTATCCGCGGCCGATTTGTTCTTCCTTCTTCGGCGAGGGCTTTCGCTTGAACATTCGCAACATGCGATCCGTGATCACGAATCCGCCCACCACGTTTGTTGTCGAGCACACGACAGCAGTAAAACCGAGGACGGTGCTCACCATGTTGTAGTCCGCGCCGGCTGTGACGATGGAGCCAATCAGCGAGATGCCCGAGATCGCGTTCGTTGCAGACATCAATGGCGTGTGCAAAAGCGGTGGCACACGCGAGATCACTAAATAGCCCAAAAAAGCCGCGAGGGCGAAAACGTAAAGCGCTGTGATTAGTGTATCTGGCGACATCTGTTACTCCTCATCACCCTCTTTTACCATCGGTGGGTTGCAAATCCCTTTACTTACCAACCGTTGGTCAGCAACAAGGGCGCACGTCTACCGGGCACCTGGGCCGTGGTGATCACAACGTCTGCCGTCGTCGCGTGTTCCGCGATCAGCGCACGACCGCGTTCCATTGCTTCCTCACTCAACTCAACCGCATAGCCTCCCGCGTCTTCGGTCTTGAGTCCGCCCAGATCAACCTCTAAAAAATTCGCGCCCAGCGAACGTACCTGCTCACCGGCAGCCGCGCGCACATCATAAGCATCAACCACGGCGCCCAGTCGCCGTGCGGTGGCGATTGCCTGCAAGCCGGCGACTCCTGCGCCAAGCACGAGCACACGCGCCGGAGGCACCGTCCCGGCGGCAGTCATCAGGAGGGGAAACATTCGCGGGATATGCAACGCACCGAGCAGAACTGCTTTGTAACCGACTACCGTAGCCATGGAGGAAAGAGCATCCATAGCCTGAGCGCGAGTTATGCGTGGGATTAGTTCGACCGCAAATGTCGTCAGGTGTTGAGCGACGGCGTGTGTGAGTGCGGCAGGTTCATCGAGAGGTCGCAGGAAGCCGATGAGCACCGCGCCTTTTGGCAATTGGTGAATGTCCTGCTCCGAAGGTTTGTTGACTACCACTAGCAGGTCCGCGGAGCCCAAAAGAGAACTGCGGTCTGGAGTTACTTGCGCCCCAGCCTCGCGATAGTCGTCGTCGGTACGGGCCGCTCCCAATCCCGCTCCGCTTTCAACCTTCACGGTCGCCTTCAGCGCGACAATCTTGTGCACCGACTCAGGCACCAGGGCAACGCGAGTTTCTCCGGGCTGTGTCTCTCGCAGCACAACTACGTTCATTCAGTTTTTCGACCTCTGTAATTGTGCTGAGTCCACTATTTCGGCCCACCCTAAATCAGAAGCATTGCCATTCACTAATGGCTTTGCCCCGATTTAGCCGACTAGCAATTAAGATAGCGTCTATCAGAGCAAATGTGTGAGTAAGTAAGATGGAAACGCCGCATGTAAAAACGGCTAGTAGAACCGAAATGAGCAGAATTACCAGCCCCTTCATTCCCTGTTGGTGTCGTTCGGGAGTCTACTTAGGTTCATCATGAGACGCAAGATCAAGGATTCTTGTGGCCAGTTTGAGATCTTAGGCCTAACTTGCGCGGGTACGGCTCTGTCTCTATAATCCACTCCATCAAGGCGCATTGGTGTAGTTGGCTAACACGCTGCCCTCTCAAGGCAGAGATCACGGGTTCGAGTCCCGTATGCGCTACCAATTCTTTTCAACAAGTTACATCAGTCCACCAGCCAGTGTGCCTGAATGCAACGCTCACACGTTCGGGTGTGATTCGTGGAAAGCGCTTATCGGTTTCAGCTTCTCTGGAAAGCCCCGACCCCTGCCCCCCAACCCTGAAAACCTTCCCCACTTATGATGTTGGTAGTATTCTGAACACTAACTCACGCTTCTGTGAATGTTCTATGACATTAAGGGATTGGCAATACCGCGAGCGCCTGGCGCTTTGTTGTTATCTAGTTCTATTCGTGGCCGTGCTTTTTGTGGGGCTGTACGCCAGTCGCGTGGCGCAGGCCGCCACCGTGCCGGGTGGATTTACAGACTCGCTGGTG
>JAIVJP010000321.1 GCA_020199975.1 Acidobacteriota bacterium | reverse complement strand
CGCTCGGAGTGCCACCCTTCCCAACCTTGCGAATTTGCATTGCCGCCGTCAGGCCGTATTCAGGTTTCCAAGGCTCTAAATGAATCGTTCAGTGCGTGGTAAACTATCCCTTCCATTAGGGTCACAACCGTTAGGAAAAGGGATCTTCCAACCTGTGTCTCGTGAAAACTATTTGAGAAACTCGCCTCGCACGATTCTCGGAATTGCTTTATCTGTCGCTCTCGCGCTACTTTCGATTGCCTGCAAGAGCGACTATCCCGCCTCTTCTCGTCAAAATCGTCCTGGAGACAGCAAGTCTGCCAGACAGGTCAAAACAGCGCGCGTTGAAGAAACACCGTTTGGAGAGGCAGTTACGGTTAACGGCACTCTGGCCGCGTTCGATCAAACAACCGCAAGCGTTAAGGTTCCTGGCCGTTTGCGCAGCATCACAGTCGACTTGGGTAGCGTTGTCCGCCGGGGGCAGGTGATTGCCCAGGTCGAGCAGCAGGATTACAACCTGCGCATGCAGCAGGCTGAAGCGGCCCTCGCTCAGGCGCGCGCACGTCTCGGGTTATCACCTGACGGCAGGGACGACAGGGTTAGTGCTGAACAAACAGGAACTGTGAGGCAGGCTCGGGCCGTACTTGACGAGGCACGAGCCAATCGTGATCGCTCCTCAAAACTCGTCGAACAGGGTGTGGTGGCACGCTCTGAATTTGAAACCGCAGATGCGGCGTACAAGGTGGCTGTGAGCCGCTACCAGGACGCTATCGAGGAGATTCGCAATCGCCAGGCGCTCCTGGCGCAGCGCCGTTCCGAATTGTCGCTAGCTCGTCAGCAACTTGCCGACACCGCCGTTTATGCTCCGCTGGATGGGATAGTAGAAGAGAAACGTGCCAGTGTTGGTGAGTATCTGGCGGCGGGTGCCCCGGTCGTTAACATCGTGCGTGTGGATCCGTTGCGTTTGCGCGCCGAGGTGCCGGAGCGCGACGCGCGCAACGTGCGTTCAGGTCAGAACGTCAGAGTCACAATTGACGGCGACCAGAATGTTTATGTAGGACAAATCATGCGGTTGAGTCCGGTAATCGCGCAGCAGACTCGGATGCTGGTGGTAGAAGCAGACGTTCGCAATAACGGAAAGTTACGACCCGGAGCATTTGTCCGCGCTGAAATAGTTACAAACGATGCAAAGATGGCGGTTACCGTTCCCAGTAAAGCGATCGTGACTTTCGCCGGAATCGAGAAAGTAATTCTCGTACAAAACGGCAAGGCTTTGGAAAAACCCGTCACGACAGGGCGTCGCAATGGCGACTGGACCGAGATCGTTGCCGGGATAAACGTCGGCGATCAAGTGGTTGTCGATCCGGGCAACCTGCAGTCTGGCCAGGCAGTCGAAGTGGTGGAGTAATTTACTTTGTTCTTTGTGCTTAGTACTTTGTTCTTTGCTTTGTTTTGCGCCTAGCTTTGAATTCCGCCCCTTGCAAGGCTAAATCAAAGCACAAAGCACAAAGAACAAAGTACAAAGAACAATTTTCCCATGCAAAAGCTTGCTGAAATCTGTATCCGCCGTCCGGTCTTTGCGACCATGATTGTGCTATCGCTAGTCGTCGTTGGTGCGGCCAGTTTCTTCCGTCTGGGCGTCGATCGCTTTCCCTCCGTCGATCTTCCCACAGTGAGTGTGCGCACTGGTCTTCCGGGCGGAGCCCCCGAAGAAGTTGAGTCACTAATTACACAGCAGATCGAAGAAGTTGTTAACACGGTCGACGGAATTGACGAACTGCGCTCAATTTCGAGCCAGGGCACTTCCTTCGTCATTGCTACCTTCAAGCTCGATCGCAATTTGGACAATGCCGCCCAGGACGTGCGTGACCGCGTCAGCACCCTCGGACGGCGTTTGCCGGACGATGCCACACCGCCGGTAGTGCAGAAGTTTGATAACGACAGTACGCCGGTAGTGACGATAGCGCTCACTGCCGATAGGTCAATTCGGGAACTTACCGAACTGGCGGACAAGACCGTGCGCGTCCAGCTGGAGCGCGTGAGCGGGGTTGGCGAGGTGCGTGTTGTGGGCGGACTGCAGCGCGCCATTAATATCTGGATCGATGCAGAGCGACTCGCAGCCTATCAGATTCCCATCACTGCGGTCCGGCAGGCCGTCGCGCGGCAGAACGCAGATGTGCCCGGTGGGAATGTGGACACAGGACGCGAAGAGCTCGTGCTGCGAACGCTGGGTCGCTATTCCGACCCTCGCGCCTTTGATGATCTCGTCGTGGCCAATATTAATGGCTCGCCGGTCCGCCTCCGCGAAGTAGGCAGGGTGGAAGACGGAACGAAAGAGCAGAGGTCGCTTTCCCGGCTGAATGGAGTGCCGACAGTTTCCCTGGAGATTCGGCGTCAGTCAGGGGCAAATACGATCGAGGTTATCCAGGGGCTCAAGAGGGAGCTGCCTCGTGTGGCATCTCAGCTTCCCGAAGACGTCAAGCTCGAAGTCATTCGCGACCAGTCGCGTTACATCGAATCCGCCCTGCATGAAATTGAGACCCATTTGATTCTGGGCAGTATTCTCGCGAGTCTGGTCGTCTTTCTCTTCATGCGCTCCTGGCGCTCAACGCTGATAGCGGCAGTCGCCATTCCCTGCTCGGTTATTTCCACTTTCGCCATGATGCGCATGCTCGACTTCACGCTCAACAGCGTGACCATGCTGGCTCTGGTGTTAATGGTAGGCGTAGTGATCGATGATGCCATCGTCGTTTTGGAAAACATCTTCCGGTTCATCGAAGAGAAGCGGATGAATGCAAAGGAGGCAGCAAAAGAAGCAACGCGCGACATCGGGCTCGCAGTGCTGGCGACTACGCTTTCGCTGGTGGTGATCTTTCTCCCTGTCTCCTTCATGTCTTCGATCTCGGGCCGCTTTCTGTATCAGTTTGGTATCACGGCCGCCGTCGCGATCATGGTCAGCCTGCTGGTCTCTTTCACGCTCACACCGATGATGAGTTCGCGTCTGATTCGCGTCGATGATGCCAAAGGTGGTCATGGTTCACCTGCTTCGCGACGTGGCTTCTATCGTTGGATCGACTCTGGTTACTCGCGCCTGCTGGCTTTTGCCATGCACCATCGGCTGGCGGTCTCGGTTATCGCCTTGGCGGTGATCGCGTCCAGCATTCCGCTTTATCGGGCGGTCAAACAGGAGTTCATTCCAACGAATGTGGACGAGGCGGAGTTTGAGGTAAACATCAACGGCCCCGAGGGCACCAACCTAGCGGTAATGAACGAAGGCATGCAGGCAATCGAGAAGGAGATCCTTGACACACCCGGCGTGCGCCTCGTGCTCTCGAACGCCGGCGGGGGCTTTATTGGAGGCGTGAACCAAGGGGGCGCATACGTGCGCATTGCGCCCCACCAGGAGAGAACGGTTTCGCTGACACGGCTGTGGACTGAAACCAAAAAGGGAAATCCGCTGAACGCATTCCGGGGCAACTATAGTCAACAGGACGTGATGCAGGAGGTGCGCAGCCGCTTGCGGAAATTTGTGCCGTTGCGTGCGGGCGTACGCAACGCACCATCGTTTAACTTTGGCGCCGGTGGGCGCTTTGACATCGACTTTGTTTTTCGCGGTCCTGAGATTCAGGCCCTGTCAGCATATGCAGATGACCTGGTAAAAAGGTCTGAAAAGGTGGGCGGCATTGTTGACGCTGACACGTCGCTGAAACTCAACAAGCCGGAGTTGCGAGTGGCAATCGATCGCGAGCGAGCGGCGGACCTCGGCGTCGACACCTCGGATATTGCCACCAGCCTGCGGGTAATGGTGGGCGGCGATGAAGAAGCCTCGCGATTCAGAGATGCGTCGGTCAATGAAGACTACGATGTCCAGTTGCGTTTGATTCAGGGCGACCGCAACGACATTCCTACCATCAGCCGCCTTTACGTTCCTTCGTCTCGCGGTGGGTTAATCCGACTCGATAACCTGGTCAAGATCACCAGAGAAACAAGTCCTTCTCGCATTGATCGTCTTGACCGAGAGCGTCAGGTGTCAGTGCGAGCTTCGGTGGCCCCCGGCTTTGCGCTGGCGGATCGTATTGAAGCACTGCGGGGAACTGTGAACGATATGAAACTGCCGCCGGCCTACACGACAACCGTTTCCGGCAAGGCGAGGGAACTGGAGCGGACCTTCACTGAGTTTGTATGGGCCTTTCTGTTGTCGATCATTTTCATGTACATGATTCTAGCTTCGCAGTTTGAGAGCACAGTCCATCCCGTGACGATTTTACTTAGCTTGCCTCTTTCAGTGCCTTTTGCGCTGCTCTCGCTCTGGGCTCTGGGTGATACTCTGAATCTCTATTCCGCGTTGGGCATACTTGTGCTCTTCGGCGTGGTCAAAAAAAATTCTATTTTGCAGATCGATCACATGAATAGTCTGCGTGCAAAGGGCATGGAGCGCTATGAAGCAATCATGCAGGGAAACCGGGATCGTTTGCGTCCCATTCTAATGACCACACTTGCGCTCGTCGCCGGCATGTTGCCTTTGTCTCTGGGGACTGGACCAGGCGCTGAGGAGAGGCGCTCGATTGCGATCGTGGTAATTGGCGGGCAGACTCTATCTCTGCTTCTTACTCTAATAGCAACGCCGGTCGCTTACTCGTTGCTTGACGATGCGCGATCAACCGCGCGCTGGCGACGTTTTGCGGCGGCAACTTCCAAAGCTTACCAGCGGATTGTGGGGAGTTTTGGAAAGCGACCGAAAGAAGTGCCAGCAGCAGCAAAATTGGAAAGTGCATCAGGCCCCGATGAGGAACGGGTGCGCGCCGGCGCGAGCGGGGATTGAAATCAGGCACTGAAGACTTGGTTCTGCCGCCGTGCAAGAGTTTCAAGTCCAGTAGCGGACGACAACTTAGAATGAACGGTTTAGGGCGACTGCCGTAGTTGGATCGGTTTCTAATAACAACTCAACCAGTCCGCCAGGCGGACGGCTGACAATAGCCCAGCACTTCTAGTGCTGGGCGGCGCGACACAAAACCACCAACGAGTCCGTGAAGCGGACGACTGAATCTAACGAAACACATAAAGCAGGTCGTAATCCACTCGATGCTTGTCGAGGAGTTTGATGAACTCTTCCTGGAACGTTCGCTTACGATGATGTTCCTTTTGGTTCTCAATATAGGCAATCGTCCTCTTCACTTGTGAGGCACTGACGCTGAACGCCCCGTAACCTTCCTGCCATTCGAACTTGCTGTACTTTGGAAACTTCTCGTGCACCCACTTCGAAGAACCTCCCTTGATCAGTTGAACAGCCTTGGCAAAACTCATGGTGGAGGGTAGTGACAGCAGAGCGTGAAGGTGATCAAACGTCCCGCCGATGACAAGTGCTTTCATTCGATTCCGTCTTGCGATGCCTCCTATGTAAGGCCAGAGCTCTGATTCCAGTTGCGAATCGATCAACGGATATCGATCTTTTGTGCTGAAGGTACAGTGCATGAGGTTACTAACGTAGGAGTGAGACATGGTGAGGAGCCTCCCTTTATTCAGCCGTCCGCTTCACGGACTGGTTGATTTGTTTTGGTGTAGCCCAGCACTCAAAGTGCTGGGCTACTGTCAGCCGTCCGTTTCACGGACTAGTTGAGTGGTTCTGCGTTCGCCCAGCACTCGAAGTGCTGGGCTACTATCAGCCGTCCGCTTCACGGGACTGCTTGAGTCGTTTCTAAAACCGATCATATATAGAGAGGCGCAAGTGCCAGCCGTCACCTAGGCAGACTTCACTCAAACACCTTTTCAACCGGTACGATCACCACACCTTCCGGATTCACGTTGACACGGTAGTTCTCGATCACTTCGTCTTCGTCCGTAATCTCCTTCGGCTTGGGTGAGTTGTAAGTAATCGGTGACGGTCGACCGCTAAGGATCGCGTCGCGGAGAGCTTCTGCATCCTTGGTAATGATCACGATGCGTATGGCGTCAGACTTGAGATGTTTGCGAATGGCATTGTTCACGTCCTCGAGCGTCAGTTTGCCTAGCTGTTCACGCATGTAGCTGACGTAGTCGGGAATGGTGTAATAACGGCTGTCGAGAGCGTAGCCGAGTTGCGCGTCCTGCGTCTGCGTTAGGATGTTGTTGTACTTGGTCAGGAACTCCCGCGTCGCCTCAAACGCTTCCTTGGTCATGCCCTCCCGCACCAGCTTGTCATATTCGTAGAGCGCGGCGCGCAGCACGAAATGGCCATTCTCCGGGGTCACCGGACGAATCCAGATTTGAAAGATCTGCGACGAACGGCCCAGATT
>JAIVJP010000261.1 GCA_020199975.1 Acidobacteriota bacterium | reverse complement strand
GTATGCCAGCGCGAAAATCACAGGCCCAGCAGAACAAATAGCAGTGTAGTAACCAGGACGGGCAGGAGTTCTCTGAAGGGCACAATCAATCCGCACACCGTCGGCACGTACAATTCTATTGAATGAATCAGCATCATTTTCCTCCGCGTAAGCCGTAATGCCAGAAATGGAATGACCGGTAGCCATTCTGTCGCGCATCGGGCGGCAATTGGCGTCGTGAAGATGACCCGATCTCCCAACCGAGCATTGCGCCGACGGTGTATAGAGAAATCACACCGACGCCTAATACGGTATATAGTTTTTTGAACACGTCCTTCTCCTCAATTCACCTCACAACGAGGCACTGAATCTAAAACGTATCGGACGACGAAATCGGGCACGCCGGCAGTCTAGTTAATCATCGTCCGAATCGTCGCCACTGCCAAACACGTTTTCAGACCATCGCCTGCGCTCAAAGCTGATGTGATAGATCAGCATGATTACCGGAACGATTGATAAGGCGATCAACGCGAACAGGAAATTGAAACCACGCGCGACATTCTGCTCGATCTTCACGGTTAAGAAGGTCGGTTGCTGCCATTTCTCCCACTGGCTTTCGAGTCGAAGAATGTATCGCCCTGCTGGCAATGCCGAAGTGTAAGCAGAGTCTGTCCGGCGGCCCTCGCTCCACGACTCGCCACCGTCGACGCCGTAGTAATAGGAGATGTCTATCGGAAATGACTGAACCAAACCCGTTTCGTCGTTAATCAGGTCGCCTTCCAGAGAAACCCAGCTATTATCGACCGGAGATTCGGCGGAAATTCTGATGTTGCTGCGGCCCGCGAACTCGAATGGCTCGCTAAAGAACACTTGAGTCCCATCGGGATTTGGAAGCGGTGAGAGGGTAATACTTTGCGAGAACACTTCCCGCTTCGAGCCCGAAGCGATGAACACCGCCAATCCGGCAAGGATGGCCACGGCTAAAAAGATGAGCCAGTATTTGTAAACCCACTTATGCGGGTAGGGTTGATTCGGGGCAACCGTCGACGGGCGAGAAAGGCCGCCGACGCCGAACGTCCTTTCGACCTCCACGGCGGGCATGTAGGTTCCGAGCGACCAATTAATCTCTCCTGTAGAAATTTTCTTCTTATTCAGCGCTTGCTGATCGTCTAAGACCGGTACAAATGAAACTTCCTTGGACAGCATCTCGGGCGGATGAACGTAATCAACACCGCGTACCATTTCGCCTGCTTCAACCTTCCAGTAAAACTCACCCAACACGCTTTCGACGATCGCCTGTGCATCTTGAAAAATCTTGAAATCTCTATTACGGAAGCTGGCAGTCTTTACCGATTCGACAACGTCTCCCGACGGGACGGCTTGCACATAATTCCAGTGATTGTCGCTGTGCACGAGCCAGCGAAAACCTATTTGCGGATTGTAGAGAAGATACTCGCTCCAAAAGTACTGAATGCCCTCGATCATCACGGTGCGCTGCATAGCGCCGATTACGGTCATCTTTCCTTCGGGGAGCTGGCCGCTTGAGCCAATTGGAATGATCGGGTCGAAGGAGGGCTTCTTGAGCGCTTTCAGAAAACTAAGTTGTCCCCGATTAACG
>JAIVJP010000320.1 GCA_020199975.1 Acidobacteriota bacterium | reverse complement strand
CACTGCGGTTGGGGAGAGTGTAAGCGCGCCACTCCGGGGGCGCCTGTCGCGATGGGAAGGGGGTGACGCCGGAGTGACACCCCTACAATAGTGATCACGAGAATGGTAAGATTCAGAAGCAAGCCTCCGGAAGCACGAACCTGAACGTCGGCGAGGATCATGACTGAAGAACAGGAAGTATTCCTGGCACACATCCAGAAGCAAGGCCTCAAACGCACGGCCCAGCGCGACCTTATCCTGGATGTGTTTCTGCGCACTGAAGAACACCTGTCCAGTGAAGATCTTTACCGACTGGTGCACAAGGAAGACTCCTCCGTTGGTCAAACCACTGTCTACCGCACTCTAAAACTGCTGGCCGAAGCCGGTCTGGCGCGCGAAGTTCGCTTCGGTGATGGTCTGACCCACTACGAACATCACTACAAACACCAACACCATGACCACATGATCTGTTCCAACTGTGGCAAGATCATTGAATTCTACTCGGCTGAACTCGAGGCCATTCAGGATGCTATGGCGGCCAGACACAAGTTTGAGGTGGAGCAACATCTACTGCGGATCATTGGCATCTGCGCCGATTGTCGCCGGGCAAAACGTAATGCGGAAAAGTCTCGAGAACGGATCCGATCCGCGTCTGCCCGATCAACGAGATAGTAATTGGAAATCACAATCGACCACCGTCCATCAGCCACATGCCCAAAGGGATAGAGCACCTGAACAACCTAAAAAGGAAATCCGTAATTCAGCGGCTGGGTTCCACAACCTTATGCCTGCTGGGGCCTTTGCTTTTTATAGCTTGTCCCCGGAACGCTCCGCCCGGTGGTGGAAACGTGGGAGTCTCCACGCGGCCGGCCAATGTGTCTGCCGTCGTACCCAGCGCGGTGGCCTTCAATGGCGAGCGAGCCATGGAGCACGTGCGCAAACAGGTGGAGATTGGACCACGTCCGCCCGGTTCAGCTGAGCTGGCCAAAACGCGTGAATACATCGTGAACGAGTTGAAGTCGTACGGTCTGACTGTTTCGACTGACGAATTCATCGCGTCGACCCCCGTGGGTGAAAAGAAGATGGTGAATATCACGGCGGAGATTCCCGGCGAATCCAAAGACGTAGTTATTCTCAGCAGTCATTACGAGACAAAGTTCTACCAGGACATGCTTTTCGTCGGCGCGAATGATCCCGGTGCTTCTGTGGGGACTCTGATTGAGCTGGGACGGGTGCTGTCGGGTAATGGCCGTAAGCCTAAGCTCACCTACTTGCTTGTCTTTTTTGACGGCGAAGAATCCTTCTGCGAGGGCTGGGACGAGTGCGGAAAACCAGGCGTGCCAGACAACACCTACGGCAGCCGGCACTATGTCTCCGAGCTACGAAACAAGAATCAGTTAAATCGGGTGCGCGCGTTTATTCTTTTGGACATGATCGGATACAGCAATCTCGAGCTGGGGCGCGATACAATGAGCACCAAGTGGTTGCAGGACATCATCTGGCAAAGTGCTCGCGAAATAGGATATGGCTCGGTGTTCGTGGATCGTCCGGAAGGTGTCGGCGGCGATGATCACGAGCCCTTTCTAAGAGCAGGAGTAGATGCAGTGGATATCATTCAACTCAGCAGCTATCCATACTGGCACAAGCCGGACGACACGATCGACAAGGTATCTGCGCGCAGCATGAAAATTGTCGGCGATGTTGTGGTGGCAAGCCTGCCTCGCGTTGAGCAACGTCTGTTGAGTAAGCGCAGATGAAGAGAGTAGCTGTAATTCCAGGTGACGGAATTGGACCGGAAGTGATTGCTGAGGCCGTGCATACGCTCGAGGCGTTGCGAGCATCGCACGACGTCCAGCTTGAAGTGGTCCACTTCGATTGGGGCGCGGAAAGGTTTCTCAAAGAAGGCGTGGGTTTGCCTGCCGGCGCGCTGGAGATGCTCTCCGACGAGTTTCAGGCAATTCTTGCAGGAGCCTTTGGTGATCCTCGGGTTGCTTCTAATCAACATGCGGAAGAAATCCTGTTGGGGATGAGGCGTGGTCTGGATCTCTACATCAATTTACGCCCTGTCCGCTTGCTGGATTCACGCCTGACTCCGCTCAACAACCGCACAGTTGAAGACATAGATTTCGTTGTCTTCCGTGAGAACACAGAGGGCGCTTATTGCGGAGCCGGCGGTTTTTTTAAAAAGGGAACAAGTGAGGAGATCGCTACTCAGGAGGAACTAAACACTCGACGCGGAGTGGAACGAATTATTGTGGCCGCGTTCGAGTATGCGAGGGCTCAAGGTGATAAGCGCGTCACGATGGCCGATAAGTCAAACGTACAGCGATTCGGCGGCGATCTATGGCAAAGAGTCTTTACGGAAGTTAGCGCCCGGTATCCGGAGATTCAGGCCAACCATCAATATGTAGATGCGATGGCCATGTTTATGGTGCTGGATCCCGCGCAGTATGACGTGATTGTCAGCAATAATCTTTTCGGCGACATCCTGACTGATCTGGGCGCAGCGATCCAGGGTGGGCTGGGATTGGCCGCTTCAGGAAACATTCACCCGGGCAGGGTTTCGTTGTTTGAACCAGTGCATGGAAGCGCGCCGCTGCTTGCAGGGAAAGATGTCGCGAACCCGATCGGAGCGATACTCACTTCCGCAATGATGGTAGAGTACCTCGGTTATCGCGAAGCCTGCAACGCGATTGAAGCGGCCGTACGCGGCGCAGTTTCAGAGAACGAAACCACGCAAGATCTTGGCGGCTCCCTTTCTACGAAACAAGCGGGCGAGGCAATCCGTCGCCGGATCAGCTGATCGAAAATTAGGATTGACAACGCGAGCACATTTCAAGTCTCCCTTGCTCATACCCACGCTTACAGCCGAAATCATCGCGATCGGTTCGGAATTGTTGGCCTCCGATCGCACAGACACGAACAGCCTCTGGCTGACTGAAAAACTCAATAGCATTGGCATTGAAGTGAAGCTGAAGACCATCGTCGGCGACGATGATGCGCGTCTGGAGGAGACCATCAGAGACGCAGTTAAGCGGTCTCGAGTCGTGGTCACCACCGGCGGCCTTGGACCAACCGAAGATGACATCACCCGCAAGGTAGCGGCGCGTGCTCTGGGCCGACGGCTGTTTCTTGATGAGTCGGTGCTGGAAGAGATTCGGAAGCGTTTCCTGAGTTTTGGGCTCACGATGCCAGAACGCAATTCCCGGCAGGCGATGGTTATTGACGGCGCGGAAGTGCTCGACAATCCGAACGGCACAGCGCCGGGTCTGTTTATTGACCACGACGACACGTCAATCGCCCTTTTGCCTGGTCCTCCCAGGGAAATGCGTCCGATGTTCAAGAATCATGTTCAGCCAAGGCTCGAGTCAAAGGCTGGACACTTGCGTGTGGTTCGTCGCGTGTTGCGGGTAGCAGGAATGGGAGAGTCGGCAGTTGATGAGAGGATCGCTCCTATCTACACTCGGTACACCAATCCACAAACAACGATTCTCTTCAACAAGGGTGAAATCGAAGTTCAGCTTACGGCACGAGGTCGAACGGAAGCTGATGCCGAGACGCTGCTGGACAAAGTGTCCGCCGAGCTCGAATCGGAATTGGGCCACTCCATCTTCGCGTTTCGCGGAGAGCAAATGGAGGACATAGTCGGTCTGCGATTATCTGTTGGAGGCTATACCATCGCGGTCGCAGAGAGTTGTACTGGTGGTCTGATCGCTGAGCGCCTCACCGATGTTGCCGGCTCATCTCGCTACTTCATCGAGGGCGTGGTGGCTTATTCAAACGAATCGAAGACAAGAACTATCGGCGTCAAGCCAGTGCTGCTGCTCAAACATGGATCGGTGAGCGCGCCGGTGGCCGAGTCGATGGCCGAAGGGATTCGTAAACGGGCGGGAACAGACTTTGGCCTTGCGGTCACAGGAATTGCGGGTCCCGGAGGAGGAACCGAGGAGAAGCCTGTAGGGCTGGTCTATATCGCGCTCGCCAGCGAAGTTCAAACCGAACATCGCAAGTTGATGCTTCCCGGTGATCGTCAGCTGATCCGTTGGCGTGCCTCACAAGCCGCGCTGGATCTGCTGCGACGACGATTGATCTAATTGAAAATTGCTCGGTTAGAGGAAGCGATGAAGCCGCAATCCTATTAGGCAGCAAGTGTCGCTTAGTCATTCGATTCGGCAAAAAAGGTAGAAAATCCTCGCCAAACTTTGCCCTGCTAGACTCAAGTGGTGTGAGTTTCACCATAGAAAGGGGCAGCTCGATCCTTGTACTTGTCGCAAGATTGAGGTTTGGAGTTAGGCCATCAAATACTATAGATACCAAGTAATACCAAGTGCTTCTCACAGTGCTTCTCACTGTCGTATTAAGACTCCGCCTGTAACGGATCTATGCTGACTATTCTTTGGCTATCAGGGGAAATCGTTCCGGGTGCTCGATCGATTCTACGGCTAAGTCCACGTCAAGATCAGGCCAGTACAGATGGTGCTCGCTTAGCACCTTCACATTCAGGATGGCAGAAACAGGCGCTTCCCTGAACCAGGGAAACTGTTTGAAAGGAAGAAATGATTCCTTATCGTCCAGTAAGAGCCAGAAGCCGTGCTTAGAGATGTGGGTCACTTCAGCCTCCGAAGTGCCGACGCCATGCGTCTCTGATTTCATTTTCATGTTCCTCGATCAACTGCAGCGCGGTTTGTATCTCGCGGCCTCTAAGGCCGTAATTCTCTGCTAACTCGGTGTCCGGTTCAAGCCAAAACTTAGCCTCTCCATGACTACAATGAACGTGGACATGCATTCTCGCCTCCTCACGCGAGAAGAAAAAGAATCTAAACCCCAGTTCACGAAATATTGTGGGACTCACGATTATTCCGTCCTCCCTCTGAGAAAGGCGGCTTCCGTTGATGTTCTAAAGTGACTAAAGGAAGGGGCATCAGCTCTTCCCATACTTTGATTCAAGATCAGCCTTGACCGCACAGTCGGAGGAATTGGATCGCCGACTGGGTCGTCAACTCTGGCTCGTAACCGTCCTGAATGATGCTTTCCCAAAGCGATTTTACCAGTTCGATACGCTCCGACAGGGGAAAGCTCTTTGCGGGGTCTAATATGTTCGTGCTCATGAAGGGAGTTTAGAACGCAGGTATGTGTGAAAACAAGGGGGCCTTTCGCACCTATTCGCTTTCGACTGCCGCTTGTTGCTCCTCAGACCGGTTGTGATAGTCTCGGCTTTCAAGCCTGAAGTTATCGCGTCGGTGGAGAATAGTGTTAGCGTGCGACCTGTGCTTATTATCGTCACTGCATACCTGCTGGGATCGATTCCATTTGGTTACTTAATTGTTCGAGCAAAGCAAGGCGCCGACATTCGGCAGACTGGTTCAGGCGGGACGGGCGCAACTAATGTCTCGCGTCGCGCAGGGAAAGCCGCGGGCGTGTTGACATTGCTTCTCGACGCGCTCAAAGGCGCAGCCGCAATTTTAGTTGCTTTGTCGGTTCTGAGTGTGCCCGCAGCGGGCGCACTCAGAGGTGCGCCCCTACAGATTTCAGCCGCATGGTGGGTCGCTGCAGCCGCGTTGGTAGTGATGATTGGGCACATCTTTCCCGTGTGGTTGAAATTTCGAGGAGGGAAGGGAGTCGCAACAGGAGTTGGCGTGTTCCTGGTCTTAATGCCCGCAGTCGTAGGAATAGCCGCGTTGATCTTCGTAGGGATTGTATTGTTGACGCGGTATGTGTCATTAGGTTCGATGGTCGCGGCGCTATCGATACCGGTACTGGCGTTGTTGAGGCATAGGGTCGTTTCGCCGCAACCTAATTTTGCGCCGCTGATGACGGTTGCGGTGATCGGTGCGTTGTTGATTGTGTTTGCGCATCGGGAGAATGTCGGGCGACTGGTGAAAGGAGGGGAGAGTAAGTTTCGGTGAAGAGCAGCTACGGCGCGGGGAGACGCCCGCGCTGCAATTCGCGCCTTGCGACGCTCGGGCGGGCGGGACGCCAGCGGTCCCAGCAGAGGCGAGACGCCTGCGGTCCCAGTTAGAGGCAGACGCCTGTGCTCAAGTGAAGGGCAAGCGATCAGAGTAAGATGAAGCGTGTTGCAGTCATTGGGGCGGGGAGTTGGGGGACAGCACTGGGAATCGTTGCGGCGCGGCGCGGCCACGACGTGGGGCTGTGGTCACGGAACGCAGAAGTCGTTGAATCGATTAACAGGCAACACCTTAACGCAGTCTACCTGCCCGATTCGCACATCCCTGAACGAGTGCGCGCCACGAGTAAGATTGAAGAAGCGTTGTACCTGGCTGAGCTCGTCATTC
>JAIVJP010000547.1:2377-3978 GCA_020199975.1 Acidobacteriota bacterium | reverse complement strand
CATGAATAAAGGTGTCAAGCCTGAGTACGTGATCGGCGTGGATGTCGGGACGGGCAGCGCCCGAGCGGGCATTTTCGACTTGCAGGGCCAGATGGTCGCTACCGCCCAACATCCGATCCAGATGTTTCGCCCGCATGAAGATCATGTCGAGCAGTCTTCGCGCGACATTTGGAGTGCAGTCTGCGCATCCGTGCGCGCGGCATTGGACAAAGGAGCGGTGATCCCGGAACTAGTCATCGGCATCAGTTTCGACGCCACGTGTTCGCTCGTCGCGCTCGACGAGCGAGACCTACCGTTGACGGTATCTCTCGACGGAAACCCGGAGCAGAACATCATCGTCTGGATGGACCACCGGGCGCAGGCGCAAGCCGATGAGATCAACCGCACCGGCCACCGCGTTCTCAATTATGTGGGCGGCAAGCTTTCACCGGAACAGGAACCGCCGAAGTTGAAATGGATCAAAGAGCATTTACCCGAAACGTGGCGGCGGGCTGCGAAGTTCTTTGACTTGGCCGACTACCTTGTTTATGAGTCATGCAAGGAGGACGTGCGAAGCCTCTGCACTGTCGTGTGCAAGTGGACGTACATGGGTCATGAAGGTAATGAGGGAAGCTGGGACGAAAGTTTTTTCCAACAGATCGATCTTGAAGACTTGTTCGCTGGCGGCAGGGCAGGAGAAAGAATCCGCCCGATGGGGACGCGGGCCGGCGGGCTGACGGCCAAAGCAGCCGATGATCTCGGCTTACGCGAAGGCACGCCGGTCGGGGTCGGAATCATTGATGCCCATGCTGGCGGCATCGGCTCGCTGGGGATGGCCGCGGAGGGAGAAGAGCAAAGCGTCGAGCAGATTCAGCGGACGCTCGCGCTCGTCGGCGGCACGTCATCATGTCACATGGCCGTCTCGCCGGAGCCGCGCTTCATCTCCGGCGTGTGGGGGCCGTATTTCGGCGCGATGATTCCCGAGTTGTGGTTGACCGAAGGCGGGCAGAGCGCGACGGGGGCGCTTCTGGATCACATCATCGAGGATCACGCCTACGCTCCGCGACTCAAGGAAGACGCGACGGCGAAAGGTAAAACCGTTTATGAACTGCTCAACCGGAAAGTCACGGAGCTGAAGGAAGCCGCACATGGTTCTCCCTTAACAGAAGAGTTGCACGTCTTGCCCGACTTTCACGGCAACCGCAGCCCGCGCGCCGACAGCCATGCGCGCGGGATGATCAGCGGTCTCACGCTCGACTCTTCCTTCGAGAATTTGGCGCGACTCTATTTGGCGACGATACAGGCGGTCGCCTACGGCACGCGTCACATCATTGATGCGCTGAACTCAAAGGGCTATGCGATAAACCGCATCCACGCTTGCGGCGGCGGCACTAAGAACCCGCTCTGGTTGCAGGAGCACGCTGACATCACCGGCTGCGACCTCTACATCGCTAAAGAGTCTGAGGCTGTGCTGCTCGGCGCGGCGATTCTCGCGGCGGTGGCGGCGGGTAAATTTTCCAACATCGTCGAAGCGATGCAAGCGATGAGCCCACGCGCCGAGGTGATCAAGCCCGATCTCTCGACGAGCGATTTTCACAGCGCGAAGTACGAAGTTTTCAAGC
>JAIVJP010000547.1:0-2322 GCA_020199975.1 Acidobacteriota bacterium | reverse complement strand
GTCGAAGCGATGCAAGCGATGAGCCCACGCGCCGAGGTGATCAAGCCCGATCGCGCGATGAGCGATTTTCACAGCGCGAAGTACGAAGTTTTCAAGCTGATGTACGAGCATCAGCAGCAGTATCGGCAAATCATGGGGCGGCCTCTGGTCGCGTCAGAAGCGGCGTGAACTCATGAGTAATGCTTGATGCCTCATAGGTTCTAAACAGCAAGCAGGAAAGAAAGCTTGGAGATGGACAAGGCTATCATCAACGCCGTATTCCCGCCGACAATGCGACAAATTCTGTCCATCCTTTTAGCTTGGTGTCTAACTTCTTCACTTGCGACGAGCGCTGTTCGGGCGCAAAACAAGCCTCTCGTCAGCGCCGGGGACTTCACTAAAATTTATGATCCGAGCGTCGGTGAAAACGCGCAGTGGTATATCAATGACCACTGTTTTGTGCGGGGTAAGGATGGAGTGTGGCATATGTTTGGGATCACACATGCCGAACCCGCGAAGCCGCTCGATGAAAAACAGTTCGCCCACGCGACGGCATCGAGCTTGACGCAAGCCTCTTGGCAGAAGTTGCCTTTCGCCCTCAGCGCAGACGCAGCGCGGCAGGAGACTATTCTGTGGGCGCCCTATGTGATTTTCCACAACAACATCTACTACATGTTTTATGTGGCCGGCGGTTCTGACAATACGAAATACAAGATTCACCTCGCCACGTCTGCGGACCTGAAGACGTGGACGCGCCACCCGAAGAACCCAATGGTCGTTGACGGTTTTGACGCGAGGGACCCGTTTATTTTGAGAGTCAAAGATCGCTTTTACCGACCCGACGGTCGGAACTTTTGGCGGACCCACAGAGTCGCCGTTTGTCGTGCGTCGCGGCGACTTCTATTACCTGTTCATCGGACCGCGGGGCGGCTATGTCGGCACCGATATTTTCCGAAGCAAGAACCCATTGCGCTGGAATCTGGCAGACAAGGTGGGCCATATCAACTCTCATGCCGCGGAAGTAGTGCGCGACGTGAACGGTCGCTGGTACGTGAGCCACTCAGGTTGGGGACAAGGCGGCTTGTATTTAGCTCCCCTGATATGGAACGACGGCCTGAACGATTCCGCAACGTCGCTGCCAATTCCAAAGTAAATGCGCCGTCGCTTGAACAGCATTCACAGGGCGAGCCGGTTTGGTTTATGTCTTACAATCTTGAAGCGGGCAACAATGCTAACCCGTAATCAATTCAGCCTCTGAAACCGAAGGAACTAAGGAGTTAATTGATGAAGCAGCGAATCGCTCTTTTCTGGCCGGGGGACGCGCGGCCTACTCCTAACGAATTGGCGTTGCCCAATATCACCGAGGCAACCACACAGCTCGAACGGGCGCTCAAGAAACTTGGACGCGAGCCGTACCTGATCGAAGGGTACTTGACCAAACCGCACGAAGCGATTGAAAAGCTCGGGCCCGTTGACGATCCCATGATCGGCGTCTGCGTGCATTGGATCTACGCCCCGCATACGACCGATGGCGTCGTCGGCAAAGAAAATCCGCTGCTGCTTGCCAGCAACTTTGCCGGACAGTGGCCCGGTCTCGTCGGACTGTTGAACACCGGTGCGAGCTTGGAAAGCCTCGATCGACCGTTCTCCCGCGTCTGGACGGAGGCCGGAGACTGGAGCGCGGACGATCTCTTCATGGAGCGACTCGCGGAATGGTGTTCAACCGGGCGCATCGCATATCCAGCGGACGAACTTGCCTTTCACGCTCCCGTCTCCGAAGCAGCGGCGAAGATCGCGAGCGACGTGGCCGAAGAGATCCGCCGCCGCCGCATTCTCATCCTGATGCTCGGCGACACTTCGATGGGCATGATCAACGGCTACTTTGGGCCGCGTCTCTTGAACCGTTATGGCTTCACCGAACATAAGATAGATCAAGCGTGGATCATTGATCATGGCCGCTCGCTCGACGCGCGGCGCATTGATGAGGCATTCGCGTTCGTCAAGCAGAGCGGAGTTACTTTCCACTGGAAGGAGCAAGGAGCCGCGGACTTCGACGAGAACGCGACGCGCGAGCAATTGCGTGACTACCTCGTTGTGCTCGACATGATTGGCGAATACAAAGCGGATTGTCTCGGCTGGCAGTACCAACTCGGACTCATCCCCTTGCGCCCGCCGTCTGATTTCGCCGAAGGATTGTTCAACTCCGTCTGCCGACCCGAGTCGAACGGCGACACCATCGCCTGTGCGACGGAGGCTGATCAGGGCAACGTCGTGCCGATGGAGATGATGAAGCGGCTGCTCAAAGCCAAAGGGCTACACCAAGCAGTGATGTTCCATGACGTG
>JAIVJP010000319.1 GCA_020199975.1 Acidobacteriota bacterium | reverse complement strand
GGGCCAACGGAATTCCCCGCACAGTGGCGTAGGGACTGCTAAGAACTTCAGAACACCCGCTGACAATGGTGCACTTTACGCTGCGCCCGGAAATGTGTTCGACGGTGAGATAGATGGAATCAGCGAGGCCCGCAAGCGAGACCAGAGCTGCTACTCCATGAAGAAGCGCCGCTTTTCGGGAGTGGGCATTTGCTTCGGGGTTGTCTGGCACGCCGTAATCTGCAAAGGAACGCGTTCGTCGTAATGGGAAACTGCCTGCGCACTACACGTGCTATCGACCCCGTGCTGAGACAATCGCCAGCGTTATTATTTGGAGCGCGCCGGCAGAGCGCAGCGGCGACGGCGCTTTGGTTTCCAACCTGCGTTTCAGTCGTCAATCATGATCCAAAGCGGTGTCGCGCTGCGCTTGCCACCGCAGTCCAAAAACGTCTTACTTTCCGGAGCGCGTTAGTTCCACATTAATCAGAACTCGAAGTTTCTCAGGTGCCAGAGACCCAATGGGCACTTCACGCCCGTTGAGAAACAGGGTGGGCGTACCTTTAACCCCGAGCGCGTGAGCGCGTTTTCCGTCCAGGAAAATTCTCCGCTCGACAATCCCACTAGTAACATCTCGTCTGAAGCGTTCCAAATCGAGTCCAAGTTTCGTTGCGTAGCCTTCGAAGGTTGGGCGCGCGTCAACCTCATGGTGCCAGGTTCTTTGGTTCTCAAACATCAGGTCGTGCATCTCCCAGAATTTTCCTTGCAAGCCGGCAGCCTCGGCCGAACGAGCGGCGGCAAGAGCGTGTGGGTGCGCCGGCACCAGCGGGAACTGGCGAAAGACTACTCGCAAGCGCGGGCCAAACTCCTTCTCCATAGTCTTCAACACTGGATGCAACAGGCCACAAGGTGGGCACTCGAAATCGCCAAACTCTTCGAGAGTCACCGGCGCATCCTCTGGACCGATCGCGTGTGGCGGCTGAGCCCCAGGGCTTGCTGCATTCGAAACCTTGGGAAGCGGACTGGAAGAAGCGGCCGCAGAGTTGGCAACGGAAGAAGTATTCGCTGGGCCAGGTGAGTTGTCACCGGGGCGCGTCAGATACCAACCTGCTCCTAACGCCACACCCAGGACCCCAAGAATTATTAGTAAAGGTAAGGTGCGTTTCATATGGTCAAAAGGATGGCTAACTGGTTTCAGATTTCAGATCACTACTGTCCAATCGGTTGAGTGACACGTTTTCAAAATGGTGTAACCCAAAGAGACAGCTCGGTCGAGTGGTGTAACAATTTCAATTCGCGACTGGGATCAGGCGCCTTCTTACGGAACCGGGAGCGGTTCTGTAGCAGAGGCGGTCGCTACGCTCCTCCAGCTGAAGCCCTCGACAGAAATTCACTAAAAGCGGAATAGACTTTCCCGCTCTGCGCCCCGCCGCGTTAGCATCTACTCAACTGCATACTGAGCCGTCTTCTCCAGATTGCCATTAACGAAGACCTCAACCTTGTATTTGCCGCTGGGCCAGTTCTGAGGCAACGTTAGATGCCCGTGAACAATATTTTCGAGAGCGCGGGTCGTATAGTCGATGTCCTTGATCTTTTCGTTCTTAGCACCATCGGCGTCGACAATAAACCATGAAAACTTCATTTTGGTTCCAGCCTTTGCCTCGGCCAATTCAGCGACGCAATGTATCGTGCGGTCGCCCGGGCTAAATGCACTAGTCTCGTCTCCCGGGTTCCCATTTCCATCGTCTTTGGCCATGTGCAGTTCTTTAATGGCGCCGGTGGAGGTCGCATCTGACGGGGCACTGTCTTCCGAGGCGCTGCGGTTTGTCGATACGTTCGTGGATTTCTTTCCCAAACTGCAAGCAGGAACGACAAAGAGTAACAGGCCAACGGCGAGCCAGGCGAGTGACATTTCATAGAACCATTGTCCTGGAGCGGTTGCGGAAGTTCATTGGAGCTCAAGCAACGGCAGCGAGCGTGGCGGCGAGCGAACGGAAGATACCACGCCCATCGCTGGAGCCAAGCAGATCTTCGCAGGCGCGCTCAGGATGTGGCATCAGCCCTAGCACGTTGCGTTCATGGTTGCAGATTCCGGCTATGTTGTCGCGCGAGCCGTTAGGGTTAGCGACATCCGTTACGCCTCCATCTTTGTCGCAATAACGGACGATGATGCGGTCTTCTCGTTTGAGTGCGGCGAACGTATCGTCATCACAGATGTAGTTTCCTTCCGCATGCGCGATAGGAAGTCGCAGGACTGAACCGCGTTCAAGTTCGTTAGTAAACGCCGTGTCCGCAATTTCAACGCGCACAAAGATATGTTCGCAAATAAAATGCAGATCGCGGTTGCGTATCAGAGCCCCGGGCAGCAAACCTGCTTCACAAAGGATCTGGAAGCCGTTGCATATTCCCAGGACAAACCTACCACTCTGGGCAAACTTCTTTACCGAATTCATCACTGGCGAGAAGCGAGCCAGCGCCCCAGCGCGCAGGTAGTCGCCGTATGAGAATCCGCCGGGAATTATGACCGCGTCGTAACTACTAAGGCTAGTATCACGGTGCCAAATAAAGTCTACCGGCTGGCCCACGTGTTTTGAAATCACGTGATATGCGTCGTGGTCGCAATTGGATCCGGGAAAAACTATGACACCAAACTTCACGCCTCAATCTCCACGCTGAAATCTTCAGTGATAGGATTTGATAACACTTCGCGGGCCATGCGCGACACTGACTCGCGGGCGGCGGCTTCACCGAAAGCGCTGTCAAGCCCGATCTCGAAATACTTTCCCTGACGAATGTCAGAGATGCCACTGAAGCCGAGCAGCTCGACTGAATGCTGGATTGCTTTACCCTGGGGATCAAGCACCCCGGGCTTAAGATTCACATAGACTTTAGCTTTCATTGACCTTCGTGCTCCCGAGGACATACTAGACAAAATATTGCGTGATGTGTAGCGCTTAGCATAATATCTGCGCCCAATCGCTGAATGAGGGGCTTACCGATTCAGCTTGACTTTGGGTTAGCCTTCCAAATTAAGGACGAGGAGAAAACCATTATGCAAAACCCACCCCCTGACCAACAGGGTTATGGAAACGCTTACGGAGCACCACCGCCGCCACCTGCAGAGAAGACAGCAACTGGGCTCGACGCCAACATTGCCGCGGCCATTTCGTATATGTGGATTGTAGGGCTGATCTTCTTTTTCCTGGAGAAGGAAAACAAATTCATTCGGTTTCATGCCATGCAGTCAATCCTTTTTGGCGTACTGTGGTCGGTATTAATGATCGCCTTAGTTTTCATTGGCATGATCTTTACCTTGATCGGCGCTGCTATTGCCGCGACGGCCGGAGACGCCGCGGGCTCTCTATTTAGCATTCTTGTCTACCTGGTTTGGCTGCTTATCTGGCTCGTGCCGCTCGGGTTATTCGTGTGCTTAATCCTGACTGCAATTAAAGCTTACCAGGGTAAGTGGGCCAAGCTCCCGGTAATCGGCAATATGGCTGAGAAAATTGTTAGCAAATAAAGTTCGACGAAGGATGAGGGCCTAAACCCAGTTATCATCGATGAGGGCCAACGTCGAGTTTGCCGTTGAATACACGCTCAAAGATGGCATCAACATTGCTCAAATAGCTGGTTAGTGAGAACGCGCCCTCAAGTTCTTCCACTGACAGGTGCGCCTTGATGTCTGCATCGGCCTTTACGAGTGTCTGAAAATCTTTGCCCTCGTCCCAGACTTTCATCGCATTTCGCTGCGCCCATTCGTAGGCAACTTCCCGCGAGACGCCTTTCCGTGTCAAAGCCAGCAACAGTTGCCCGCTAAAGATCAGGCCCCTGGTCGCATTCAAGTTTTCCAGCATGCGCTCGGGATAGACGACTAGTCCCTCAATCAACGAAGTCGCTTTGTGCAATATGTAATCAAGCGCAATGCTTGAATCCGGTAATACAACACGCTCGGCGGAGGAATGTGAAATATCGCGTTCGTGCCAGAGGGCAACGTTTTCCAGGCCGACCTGCGAGTTTGCCCTGACAACTCGGGCAATTCCGCAGATGCGCTCGGAGATGATGGGATTACGTTTGTGAGGCATCGCGCTCGACCCTTTTTGGCCGACGGTGAACCGCTCCTGCGCTTCGCGCACTTCTGTTTGTTGCCAGTGCCTGACATTCAGCGCGAATTTGTCCAACGATGAAGCGATAATTGCCAGCGTGCCGAGGAACTCCGCATAACGATCGCGCTGGATAATCTGTGTGGAAACCGGTGCCGGCCGCAGGCCGAGTCGGGCGAAAGTCATTCCGAAGGAGGTTGGCTCGGCATGGATTCCATGAGTACGGCCTACCTGCGGCGTATTCTTAAACTCGAGCGCCCGCCGTTTCAGCACAGTCAACAAGCCATCGATCTTCTGAAGCAGAAGATCACAGGCGTCTCGCAATAGTAGCGCGTTGGCGGTGTCAACGACGTCTGAAGAGGTAAGACCGTAGTGAACAAAGCGGGAGGCCGGACCGATCGATTCGGCGAGGTTCGTCGTAAAGGCGATCACATCGTGGTTTGTGGTTTTCTCGATCTCATTGATGCGCTCGACGGAGAACTTGGCACGCCACTTAATTTCCTGGAGCGCTTCACGAGGAATCGTCCCCATCTCAGCATGCACTTCGCAGACGGCCAGCTCTACGTCCAGCCATTTCTGGAACTTGTTTTCCTCCGACCAGAGCCCTCCCATTTCGGGCAATGTGTAGCGTTCGATCATGGCTTAAAAGTTTCGTGTTTCGGGTTCAGAGTTTCGAGTTAGTATTCAGTTAGCTGTCTTTTAACTCGGAACTCAAAACTCAGAACTCGAAACTTACTTCAGCGCGGTCGAATTTACGAAATACCTCGCCAGCAGCCAACGGCTGTCGCGCTTGACGAGGGTGAAAGTTTCCATGCCTTGGCCCTTCTCGAACTTTGTTTGGTAGGTGATGATAAACGCGTCGCCTTTTAACGGACCGCCTGAGTTATGCTGCTCCGTGGCGGAATGGACCGTCCGATTTTCCACCTTGCCTAGTTTTGTCTTTAGCGTTTTGAAAGCTGAAATGGACTGTTCCAGACTCGCATCCTGCTGCCAAAGCTCAGAGGCTTCGCGGTAAATCTTCTCGTAACGGTCGGTTGCGATATCCTCGCTCACTGCATTGATTGCAGCTTCAACTTCCGCGGGGATACTACGTCGCTCAGCTTTCGAGCCACAGGCTATCGCCGATAGGGAAAGCAGGACCACTACCAACAGTTGCACGAAGCAGACCGAACGAAAGGGAATTGGTCGAAGGTATGAATCGACCTCGTGGCACTTCAATTTCGAGTTGCATCGTTCATCCCCCATTCTCTTCTCACACTTCGATCCAAGGTGTCGGCTCCTTAGGAAATGAAAGACTTATCTGCGTGTCGGAGTGAAAGAGAGGCGAGCGCTCCTGTAGCGCCACTTCGGCTGAGATTTTGGCCAGGTAAGGATTATTAGCCCGCTGCGACAGGTGAGCCAGCACGATGTGGTCTGCGGTCCCATCAAAACCGTCGCGCAGCCAGTCAGCAACGTCTTCGTTAGAAAGGTGCCCGAGACGGGAGAGAATCCGCTGCTTCAGCTCCCAAGGGTAAGTGTCGCAAGCCTTCAACATGTCACGGCTGTGGTTGGATTCGATAAGAATTGCGGCGCAGCCACGTAATTGTTCGGTAATCAGCGTCGTGATGTGACCGAAATCCATCAGCGTAGCTATCTTGACACCCTGGTGCGTTGCGGTGAACCCAAAGTTGTCGACCGCGTCGTGGGGAATGGTAAAGGGATGAAAATCGATCTCGCCAATCCGGAAATCCTTGCTCGACTCAATCTGCTCCTCGCGATCACTCAGTGCGGTAGCACGCTTGCGCGGTTCATCATTTGTGACGTTTTCTCGCTCACTGATATATGCGTCGGACGTTTGGGCCGAGATATAGACGGGGCAGTCAACGGATCTGAGCAGGACTCGCAGACCGCCGGCATGATCACCATGTTCGTGTGTGACTAAAACGCCGTCGAGACGGTGAACATCTTCACCGACGTGCGCGAGTCTGCGCGCGATTTCTTTGGCGCTTAGGCCGGCGTCGACGAGAACGCGAGTTTCACCTGCAACGATCAGAACCGCATTGCCAGTTGAGCCGCTGCCGAGAACGGTAAGTTTCATGTTTAAGGGCTCTAGTGCTCAGAGGGAAAACAAGCAGACTTTATCACTTAACCAGAGAAACGGCTACACGTCGGTTGTTTGTTCTTCAGTCAGATCTCAAGCCGTAAACGATCCACGTGAAAGCCGTTCAGATTTCCGAGCGCACCAAGAGCGAGGTTCTCCGTCGTAAAGAACGTGCGCGCCACCTGCAGCAGCTCCTCACAATCCACAGCCTCGATCCGCTTAACAACCTCTTCTGGTGAAATACGCCGGTGGTGAATGATCTCCTGGCGCGCGAGGGCGCTGGCGCGTGAACTGGAAGATTCAAGACCCAGTAGGATTGACGATATTGCCTGCTCCTTGGCGAGCTTCAGTTCTGCCGAGGAGACACTTTCATTCACAACTCGACGGAGTTCTTGCAGTGACAAATCGAGAACCTCGTTAAGATGCTCCGGGGATGTGCCCGCGTAGATTGTGAAAACTCCCACGTCGGAGAACGTGCTACCTCCGGCCCCAACCGAATATGCAAGGCCGCGTTCCTCGCGAATCCTTTGCCATAACCGGCTCGAAGTGCCGCCTCCTATTACAGAGGCGAGCAGGCTTGCGGCATAGCGGTTTTCGCTTCGGGCCGTGGGCCAGGGTGCTGCGATGATCAAGTGTGCTTGTTCGAGCTCTTTCTTTAGCTGAATCAGAATCGGGGCAGCCGGCGTGGGCGAGGAGTTCGTCTCGGGCCGAGAACCCGAACGATTTCCGCTGTTAGTGGCTTCGGCAAATCCGCGTTCGACCATATCAACCAGCCGAGTGTGCTCAACATTGCCGGCAGCGGCAACAACAAGATTTCGAGGCGAGAACTCGCGGGCATGAAAAGCAGAGGTGGTTACCTGATCAAAAGAGGAAACTGTTGCCTCGGTGCCTTCAATCGGTCGCCCGAGCGGTTGATCCGGAAAATAAGCGGCGTTGAAGAGTTCTCCGAGTAACTCCTCCGGCGTGTCTTCAACCATTTTCATCTCTTCCAGGACGACCTTTTGCTCGCGCTCGAGGTCTTCCTGGTCAAACCGCGGTCGGGAAATGAGGTCCGCAATGAGATCGAACGCCTCCGGCAGGCTGCTGTCCGCAACCTTTAGGGCAAAGCCAGTCATCTCATGGGTCGTGTAGGCGTCAAACTGACCGCCCAGACGGTCGGATTCGACGGCAATATCCCGAGCAGAACGACGTTCTGTGCCTTTGAAAACCGAGTGTTCTATGAAGTGGCAAATGCCATTTAACTCGGCAGATTCGTGGCGCGAGCCGCGCCGGACCCAGATTCCGGCGGTCACCGACCTTAGGCCGGGCATGTGCTCGGACAAAACCGTGATGCCGTTGGGAAGTTTGGTGGTATGGATGTCGTCGATCATGCTTCGTTTAACAGATGTCGTCGATCATGCTTCGTTTAACAGAAAGTTACTGAAACCAAAATGTGCGGTTCTGGGAACCACGAGTTGGCATCCTAACATGGCGGGAAAACAGGCGGCAAACGGGGGGCATAGGGGCCTACTTGCTTGACAGATCTTCGAAGATTGTCAGAGAATAACGTCATTTAGCGGTTCTGGTAAGTCTCCTGGCCTGAACCGGTTCGCCTCTGAAGGGCTAGGTTGTTCCTTATGTTTGTCTTAAAAGGGATGAACTTCAAGAGAGCCCTTTCCAAGTTGAGCAGACCAAACAGATGGCGTCCCTTGTCCCAAACGCTCCCTGGGTTTGGCTAGGAGGTCTTGCAACCATGAAAAGAGGATTGGGTTTAGTTTTAAGTCTGGTTGTCTTCTCGGCCTTGTTTTCTTTTGCTGCCCCTCCCACACTCGCAGGAACTGCCCTAGCCACAATTACTGGTTCGGTAAAAGATAACGAAGGCAATCCCTTGTCTGGAGCGCTCATTTCTTTAATCAAGGATGGCGCCACCGATGTAATCAAGCAGACGCGGACCGGCTCCGATGGGCGTTTTTCAGCTAAGATCTTGCCGGGACGCTATGCCATACGCGCTATTGCCGATGGCTTCAACGCAGTCGCGTTTGCCTCTGTCGAAGTGCGCGCGTCTCAGGAGTTAGTCTACCGCTTCAATCTCGAACCGATTGGATCGGGGAAGACTCTGCCGGAACGACGCAAGGATCGCGAGGATGTCAGGTGGATCTTGCGTTCAGCTCAGACGCGACGCTCGATTTTTCAGGCGCAGGAAGGTGACGACGAGGACATCAAGGCAGCGCTAGGAATTGAGAACGCAACTAGGGAGACGGCTGCGGCCACCGCTATTGAGGGGAGTGAAGTTTCCACAACCAATTCCGGAAAGCGTGCTACTGGAGTCGTAGAATCCTATTTCGCTGACAATCCGTACGGTGCCGCATACCTGGGGCTTAACTTCGCAATTTCAACTCCCACTACTGACAACATCGAACTGGTTTTCGCCGGCCAAACGGGATTAGGGCCCAATGCACCCGAGCGCCTGGAAGCGAGCAGTCGCATCCGGATTGGCGAACGCCACCACCTCGGGATAAGCGTTGGTGGCATGCGATTGAATTCCCCGCTGCTCGCGGGAGCGGTAGAGGATCGCCCCTTGGGGCAATTTTCCGTGCGCGCTGTAGATGAGTGGATTGTCAGGGACGGAATAGTAATCGTGCTGGGTCTGGACTACTCCCGATTTATTGGCGCGGGCGGCGGGACTTCATTTACCCCTCGCTTGGGGATTCAGTTTGATACTGATGCGCGTACACGCTTGAAAGCGGCTTACGCCCCGGGTGGCGGTGAGGAGCACATTCAGAGGGTCGCGGGATTTGAAGGCACTCAAGTCGTTTTCACTGAATCAGGAGATCGACCTATTGCTTACATCGACGGAAGAGCTGTGATGGAGCGAAGCCACCGGCTCGAATTCGGAGTGGAACGAGTTATTGATAACAACTCGAATGTTGAGGCCACAGCCTTCTTCGATACCACTTCAGGACGGGGAGTCGGTTTTCTTAGCACACCACTATCGGCCTTTGCGGGCACTACCGGCGAAGCTTTAATCAACGTCGCGAACCAGGAGGGGACCTCGAAAGGAGTACGGGTGGTTTACACACGGCGTTTGAGTCGCCATTGGACTGCCTCTGCGGGATATTCCTTCGGTCAGGGTCAGCAGTTGTCTCCGTTTGACTTTTCGAGCCCAGGCGAAGTCTTCACCAATGGGTTTTTCCAGACTGGTGCACTGCAACTTGGCGCAGTCTTTGGTACGGGAACCCACGTACGCACAGTTTTGCGTTTCTCGCCTGATGCGACTGTTTTTGCTATCGACCCATTTGCCGGACGACTAGGAGTCTACGACCCCTCGTTGAGCATTCAGATTACGCAGGACTTGCCGAGCTTCGGTCTGCCGGTTAGAGCCGAAGCCGTGCTCGATGCTCGAAACCTATTAGACGCTCAGACAACCACGGAAAACAGAGAGATACTTACCCAACTGCTGACCGGGCGCCGTTCGGTCCGAGGTGGCATCTCCGTCAGGTTTTAGAAGAAAGGGTGGTTAGATTTAAGCAGTGGGTAGAGAGTCCCTGTCGTCGATCTAACGCCCCCCTTTTCGTTACCCCACCTGACCCGGTTTCTCCAAAATCATGGAAAACTACGAAATATTGAATTAAGCGGAGTTGCGCATCCAGGTCAGCTTTTTTTCGTGCTTGTTAAGCCGGAGCGACTTTGACGCTATAGGTCCAATGTATTCGAGCCAGGGACGTAGTTTCAATGAGCAAGGCTCATCGGCGTCGCTTATAGCAGCTATCGGAAGCCCTTGGGAACATACCTTGCTTTTCCAACTCGGGATCGGAGGTTTTGGCGCGAGCCGGGAAGTTTGAAACTGTGAAAAGATCAGTTCTAACGACTGGAACCTGGATGGTGCTGATCGCGGCAGCTCTTCTTGTTGCGGCCGGGGTCCTTAATTTTGCTCAGCGGTCCCGACGAGAAACGCCTCCCTGGGATGGAGTGAAATGGGTCGATACCCGGCAGGGAATCCTGGCTGAGACTGTCGAGCCAAACTCCTCTGGCGCCCGAGCTTGGATTCTGCCTGGCGACCGGTTGATTGCTGCTAGCCTGGATGGCGTCAGAAAAGACGAAATCGCTCATGCGAAAGATGTGCAGATATATTTGGATCAAGCCCATGTGGGGGGACAGCTTCACTACCTCATCGAACGGCCCTCCTACCCTGAAGAGAGTCGCCTATATTTCGCAGACCTCGACAATCTGGATGCGACCTACAAATGGACACCCCGCGATCTCTACATCAACCTGATTGGACTGCTCTATCTCTTTGTCGGTTTCTTTGTGCTTTTCAAGCAAGGTGGCCGGGCACCGTTTGCCCTGCATTTCGCATCGCTTTGCCTGGCAGCTTTTGTTTTTCATTTCTATACGCCGATAGGCAGTTATAGAGACCTGGATCTGGCAATCGCTTTTCTGAGG
>JAIVJP010000026.1 GCA_020199975.1 Acidobacteriota bacterium | reverse complement strand
GATCGGCTTGCTCAATGTCTGCCAGCAGTGAAAGCCGCAAGGCCCGCGCGTCGCCTAACCACTGATTAACGCGTTGAAGCTCAACGATGCAGCCTTCGTACTCCTCTGGAGTGTAATCACCTATGTCGAGATGCTCGAGATCGTTGCTGCGCTCGCGGAACCTGGCAAACATAGTTAGTTACAAATGGATCGAAGAATGGTAGTGGATCAGTTTAATTGTGGCACGCGCATCTTGCGCGTGGTTCACGGGCGAGACGCCCGTGCCACTCTTCAAACTGACCCACTACCTGAAGAATCGCGGCTCACAAAAGAGCTTTCACCATTTACGATTTACGTTTTCTCTATCACCAGCACGCTGTTCTTCGATCCAAAACCGATGCAGTTGCAGAGTGCTACCTGTACGTTTGCTGCCCGCGTCTGATTAGGCACGTAATCGAGATCGCAATCGGGGTCGGGCTCGTCCAGGTTTATGGTGGGGGGAATCATCTGCTCGTGCATGGCACACAACGCTGCGCCTAAACCGGCAGCGCCGCTGGCGCCCTGTGGATGCCCGACTTGCGACTTCGTCGCCGACATTGGAATTCGCGAGGCATAACCGTCAAAAGCTAATTTAAGCGCGCTGGTCTCTATCCGATCATTTAGTAATGTGGATGTGCCGTGGAGATTTACGTAATCGATATCTTGAGGTTTGCGTCCCGCATCTTCCAAAGCCAGCCGCATCGCGCGCGCGGGCTCGTCGCCGCCTTCTTCCAGGCGGACTCGATGATAAGCGTCACAGGTCGCGCCGTATCCGGTAATCTCGGCATAGATTTTGGCGTTGCGCTCTTTCGCCCGGTCGAACTCCTCGAGGACATAAATCCACGCGCCCTCACCTAACACCATCCCGGATCTGTTTCTGGAAAACGGACGAGAGGCACGATGCGGCTCGTCGTTCCAATCGCTGGTCAAGACTGTCATCAGGTTGAACGCAGCCAGAATGCCGGGGGCGATAGGCGCATCGACGCCGCCGGAGATCATTACATCTTGCCGGCCGAGAGCGATGTGTTCTGCCGCATAGGCGATAGCATCAGTCGAGCTCGTGCAGCCTGTCGAAACAATGTGCGACAGGCCGCGCAAGCCAAAGGCCATCGACAGCTCACTGGAAAGACCTCCGTGTGTTGACGAGGGAATCGTGTAAACACTGGCTTTGTATGTTGGCCCGACGTACCAATATGAGTATTGCCGCTCCGTAAACGCCAGCCCGCCGCCGCCCGTTCCCAGGACGACTCCGATCGTCCGGCGTTGGTCCAGGCTCATCTCAGCGGGAAAAAGATTCGCGTCTTCAAGAGCTTCCCTCGCGGCTGCGAGGGCGAGAGGTACGGTTCGCGGAACATGTTTACGATCCTTGGGGTTGAGTTGGGCTTCCCAATCGAAGTCGCGAACCTCGGCGGCGATCTTCACGGGAGAGTTGGAAACATCGAATGCTTCAATTCTGCGGCTGCCACTCTCGCCTTTGAGGAGACCAGCCCAGAAAGCCTTGCGCCCAATCCCAATCGGGGTCACGCACCCCATACCCGTGATCACTACTCGCCGGGATTGCTGAAAGCGGCTTAACATTTCGGATTCTTTACCTCATCAAGCCAGGGGTTTCGATTCGATGGGAATGTCCACAGCATATCATTGGCTGCGAACAATCCGCGAAACCGCACGCGCTTTTGTCTCTATTCGGCCGCGATCTTTCGAATTCCCCGCCGGGTTCTCATTCATTGAGCCTTTGAATGAGTGCGAGTCCTCTAAATAGAAAAGACCGGACACCCTTCGACGTCCGGTCTTTTCCGAGCTATTCTTAGTCGTGTTCCGTTTAACGCTGCGGTTAACCGGCGCGCTGTGGCCATTAAGGATAAAAGGCAATCTGATTGCGCGTTCGGTTGAACCGCTTGTTTGGCGGCCTCAACGCTCTGAATCCTTGTCAGTGATCCTTGAGTCCGTCCATTACCCGTCCAATTGCTTCGGCCAACTCTGACGGTCTGTGATTAGGGAACCTGAATTGTTGTCCCTTGAACGCAGACAATGAGAGTCCGGACGAATCGGGCGCAATGTAATACGCGGCGCTTAGAGTGTGGACGGTCGGGCGAGACTGCCGCAACTCGCATGCGCCGAGATAACGCAGTGGGCCATCTCTGCTGAAGGTTGCCCTGCGAACGCTTCTAATGGGGTGGGCTGAAGAGAAGGCGTTGGATTGACTTGGGCAAGTCCAACGTTGAAGAAAAGACCAAAAAGGGTCGCTACGGTGGCTGTTCTCATACGAACCTCCCTTCAAGTCATATTACATCTCAGCCGATTTGATGACTAACGGCGTAAGCTGGCGGCCTAAATTGGTGGTTACCGATTAGACAGCTTCGACCTTAGCTCCACACTCGTTGCAGAACTTCGTTCCGGGGGCTAGCTCTGCCTGACACTTACTGCACTTCTGCTTTTCCTGTTTGGCTCCGCATTCAGCGCAGAACTTCGCGCCTGGCTGGAGCTTCGCATTACATTTCACGCATGTAGCAGTTTGTGCTCCGGCTTCGAGTTTGGTACCACACTCATTGCAGAACTTGACCGTCGCCGGGTTCGACGCCCCGCATTTCGTACAAGTAAACTTCGGTGCCTCCTGGCTGCCACCCTTCTTCGGGTTCATCGCATCCGTCATGGCTCCGGCCATCGCATTCCCAATGGCGAATCCTGCTCCCAGTCCGGCTCCCGTGGCTGCTCCGCCGCCAGATGTATTCTGGGCCGCATCACGCATCGCGTCGGCCGCCTGAAACTGAGCATACTTGCCCACGTCTCCGATAACACCCATCGACGTCCGCTTGTCCATCGCCGCTTCAACTTCGGCCGGAAGCGAGATGTTCTCAATCACAAACTTCGTCAACCCCAGTCCAAAAGTCTTGAACTCCTCGCTCAGCTTCGAGCGGGTGAACTTTGACAGTTCGTCATAATTGGATGCCAGATCCAGGGCCGCAATCTTTGACTCACCCAGAGCGTCGCTGAAGCCACTAACTAATGTGCGCTTCAACTGTCCCTCGATGTCTTCAGTCACAAAGTGAGCATTCGTTCCGGCGACCTCCTTAATAAAAGCGCTCGGATCCTCAACCCGGATTGAGTAGATGCCAAAGGCTCGCAAACGCACCATGCCGAAGTCCGTGTCCCGCATCATCACCGGATTCGGAGTTCCCCATTTCAGATCGGTGAACTGTTTAGTGTTTACAAAATAGACTTCCGCCTTGAAAGGTGAGTTGAAACCGTATTTCCAGGCACCGAGCTTGGTAAGGATAGGCGTGTTGCCGCCGTCAATGGTGTAAAGACCGGGAGGAAAAACGTCCGCAATCTGGCCCTGAAAAACGAAGACCGCCGTTTGCGATTCGCGCACTGTGAGTCGCGCCCCGTTCTTAATCTCCTGGCCCTGGACTGGAAACCGGTAAAGTAACGTATTACCAGAATCGTCTAGCCATTCAATTACCTCAATAAACTGCGAGCGGATGGCGTCAAGAATTCCCATCGGTGTTGTCTCTCCTTTGAGCGGCAGTTAGTTTTCGCCGCGCGTTAATATACGGGTTATAGCCTCACTATGTTCAGGGCGCCCCACGCCCTTGAGCAAATATTGCACAAAGCAGGCGGAGAGAAAAGAGCATTCAGTAATTTCGTGACTCTTCATGGCCGGATGAACCTGTCCTGACACTGCCAGCCGCACGACAGCGGGCGTAGGCAAAGCCAATTAGCCCAATTAATCCGCCGGCGATATCGATGCCACTGTCATAAAGAGAACCGGTGCGCGAGGGTACAAAGCTCTGAAGGTATTCATCCAGTAACGAGTGAAGTACGATTAGCAGTAGGCCGGCGAGAAACCACCATTGCCGCAGAAACTCGCGCGAAGAACCTGTAAAGGCTCGTGCCGCCAGCCAGCCCAGGATGGCATACTCGGTGATGTGCGCAGCCTTTCGCACCAGAAAATGCGTCAGCCTGATACTTTCCTCAGTGATATTAGGAAATAACCAGAGCAGTAGTGGTCGAACGACTCTGGAGGTGTTGATGGCGGAAAACTCATTCGAGGACGCGAAAAGAATGAGGGCCATCCAGATGATCAGCGGAGCGTAGCGCCAAATCCGTTCTCGCGTTGATCGAGTTTCCATTTCAAGTCTTAACGCGCTGCGAATCAAAGTGCTCAGAAAAAATGGGAAGCCGCCCAAAGCTGCTTCCCATCTCAACTCGCATTCTCGACGGAGCACTTTAGAGCGCTGCTGCGCCCGAAACAACTTCTATGATCTCGTTAGTAATAGCTGCCTGTCGTACACGATTCATGTTTAGCGTGAGCGAATCAATTAGTTCGCTTGCATTCTTTGAGGCGGAATCCATGGCGGTCATTCGAGCTCCTTGCTCGGAAGCCACGGATTCCAGCAGTGCGCGAAATACTTGCGTCTCTACCAGACGTGGAAGCAACCGGCTAAAGATCTCGGCGGGCGGTTGTTCGTAAATGTAGTCGACGAGTGTGAGAAGTTGACCGGGGGCGGCCGACTCTTCAGCGTTTGAGCCCGCACGCGAGACGGGCAAGAGTTGCTCAACAACCACGCGCTGCTGAATCACTGATCTGAATTCATTGTAGATGATGAAAGCCTTGTCAATCTCCTGGTCTTCCGTGAAGCGTTTGATCACGTCGCGGGCGACTTCTATCGCCTCAGAAAAGTCGACCCGGCCTTTACCAGTAAGCCCGACGTATTCGCCGGCCAGCATCGAATCTCGACGACGGAAAAAATCTCTCCCCTTGCGACCCACGGCCAGGATCTCAACCCGCTTACCGGAATGCTCGCGAATGAAAGCTTGGGCGGCTTTGATCAGGTTTGCATTGAACGCGCCGCACAATCCTTTGTCGGCAGTAATCAACACCACCAGGTACCGGTCGTCGCCCCGCACGTCGAGTAGTGGATGATGGAAACTCTCGTCGGTTCTGCCGGCCAGCTCACTTAGGACCTCCATCATTTTGTTCGCGAAGGGACGCGCGGTCACAACACGATCCTGCGCACGCTTGAGCTTCGCCGCCGAGACCATTTTCATGGCCTTGGTGATCTGCTGCGTATTCTTAACCGACTTAATACGACGTCGAATGTCTAGTAGATTGGGCATCGCTTGGCAATCGGTAGGTTAGTGAACTACGCCCCAGCCGGAATCAGATCTGGTGCCGGGGCTGGTGCCCTCACCTGAGAGGGCGCCCCGGATCCAGCATCGCTGGCCCTTTCACTCCAAATGTCCTTAAAGTCTTTCATAGCCTGTTTGAGATCTAATTTGATCTCGTCGGTCAAATTCTTCTTCTCGCGAATGTTCTGCAAGAGACCCGGGTGTGAATTCTCAATAAACTTGAGGAGTTCCGCTTCAAAGTTACGCACGTCCTCAACCGCAAGGTCATCTGTAAAGCCATTACTCGCCGCCCAGATCGCCAGGACCTGATTCTCAATCGGCATTGGTCGGTACTGCGGCTGTTTCAATATCTCGACTAAGCGCTGACCTCGCGCGAGTTGTGCTTGAGTGGCCTTATCAAGGTCAGAACCAAATTGAGCAAAAGCTTGTAACTCTCTGAACTGCGCGAGATCAATGCGCAGTGTTCCGGCCACCTGTTTCATAGCCTTGATTTGGGCTGAGCCCCCTACGCGCGAGACGCTGTTGCCGACGTTGATGGCGGGGCGAATACCGCTATTGAATAGGTCAGCCTCGAGGAATATCTGTCCGTCCGTAATTGAGATGACGTTGGTGGGAATGTAAGCCGAAATGTCTCCCGCTTGAGTCTCGATGATCGGCAGGCTCGTTAATGAACCGCCTCCCTTTGCATCGGACAACTTCGCGGCTCGCTCGAGCAACCGCGAGTGGAGATAAAAAACATCTCCGGGGTAAGCTTCACGCCCAGGTGGGCGGCGAAGCAACAGCGAAATCTCACGATAGGCGGCTGCCTGTTTGGAAAGATCATCATAAATTGTCAAAGCGTGTCTGCCGTTGTCGCGGAAAAACTCGCCCATAGCCGCTCCCGAGTAGGGCGCGAGAAATTGCATAGCGGCCGGGTCTGAGGCGGTGGCCTTAACCACGGTCGTGTACTCCATGGCCCCAAAGTCCTGCAGCGTTTTGACTACCTGGGCCACCGTCGAGGCTTTTTGTCCGATGGCCACATAAATGCAAATTACATCTTTGCCCTTCTGATTGATGATGGTATCAACCGCCACCGCAGTCTTGCCGGTTTGACGGTCTCCAATGATCAGCTCCCGCTGTCCGCGACCGATTGGCACCATTGCGTCAATGGCCTTCAGCCCAGTCTGTAAAGGCTCTTTTACCGGCTGGCGATCAACGACGCCTGGAGCGATACGTTCAATGGGATTGTAAGTGTCCGTGACCAGAGGTCCACCGTCGTCGATGGGATTGCCGAGCGCGTCCACCACGCGAGCAATCAGAGCATCGCCGACAGGAACCTGCATGATGCGCCCGGTCCGCTCCACCACGTCGCCTTCTTTTATCTTCTGGAAGTCACCAAACAACACCGCTCCTACCTTGTCCTCTTCAAGATTCAAGGCCAGCCCGCGGACGTCATGGGGAAACTCCAGCAGCTCACCGGCCATCACCTTTTCAAGCCCGTGGATCTCGGCAATTCCATCGCCGACCTTGATGACCGTGCCCACTTCCATTACGGTTACGCCGACTTCGAAATTCTCAATCTGCTTGCGAATTATTTCATTGATTTCGTCTGCTCTAATCGGTTCCATTGTGATTCCTCAAACTCGTTCGTTAGTCAGCGCTCGACTTGATGAAGGCTCTGTTTGGGGCAGCGGTTGGCTATTTGCCTGCCAGTTTTAATTCCAACTGCCGCAGCTGATTACGGATTGACCCGTCATACACGGTCGAGCCGACTCGAGTAACTATGCCTCCAATAAGAGTCTCATCCGTCGCGAAACTCAACCGCACATCTTTCCCAGATATAGTCGCCAGGCGCCCGTAGAGAGATTTTTTGATCTTTTCAGAAACCGGACGCGCAGTAGTCACGTGAGCAGCCATCACACCGGACCGTTCGTCCAGTACCTGCGCAAGTCGCTTATTAATTTCACCGAGTTCGGCGAGCCTCTGGTTCTCTAGGAGTAGTCGAAGAAAGTTCGCGGCCGGCTGCTGTACCTTCGTCCGTTTGATCAATTCCTCGAGCAGCGCGCGTTTGTGCTGGTGGGCAACAGTGGGGTTTCTCAAAACCTGCTGGATTAGTTCGCTCGATTGCATCATTGATTCCCAAGCAATCAATTCATCCTGGACTTCACGCGGAGATCCCCCCGCGAGTAGAACATCCGCCAGGGCGGCAGCGTAACGGCGCGCAACAGTCTGCGAACTCAATGGCCGCTCCTCCCCAATTGCTCGACGTTCAGACCAATGATTCGCTGATCGTCTTCAGTGCGAAGATCTCGCCTTATCGACTCCTCAGCCAGACTCACGCTTTGCTGGGCGGCAAATTCCCGTAGCTCCTGAACCGCTGCTTTAGCAGCACTCTCAATCTCTCGTTGAGCCTGTTGTTTCAGTTTCGTCATTTCCGCCTCTGTAGCAACCTTGATGCGTTCACGCTCTGCTTCGGCTTCCTGCTTCGCTTGTTCGCGGATCGAAGAGACTTCACTGTTCATTCGCTGAATCATTGCCTCAACCTCAGCGAGCTTCGCCAACGCCTGCTCCTTCTCCTGGCGAGCTCTCTGAAGTTCGCGCTTGATTCCCTCTCCTCGTGCTCTTAACGCCTCGCTAACCGGTCGTCCAAAGCGCCGGTGCAGGTAAATCGCTCCTGCTAGAAACACGGCCAAATTGACGAATTTCCAAAGCTCCAAGCCAGGGTAGTTCCACCAGACGCTGCCGGCTTCTAGACTCAATGTGGCAAACGCGAAAGGGTACATAACACTCATCCACCGTCCCAAAACTATTAACCTCACTCGCCTTCGCGGGCAACTGATCTTCCCAGGATCCGAGAGGCAATTATCAACGCTATTTTTCTCGCTTCTTTCGAGAGCGTCGTACGAACAACCTCGGCTTGCGATCTTATCTGTTGCTTCTCGGTAGATGTTTGCTGGCTGAGCAACTCCCTGGCGGAAGCAATCTGCCGCTCCCTTTCACGAACTGCCTCAGCTCGTTGACGCTCTAGGAGCTGGTACCCCTCAGCCCTTGCACCTCGCAAGGTCTGTTCGTACTGCCGGAGACTTTGATCAATGCTCACCAGCATTCGCTCCGCCTCGCTAAGAACTCCCCTGGTTCGGCGATCACGTTCTTCCAGAATGCGATTAATAGGTCTAAAAAGGGTGCGGTTCAGAACCACAACCATGATGATGATGATGGCCGCATGCAAAATGAGGGTGCCGTCCGGCACTAATTGGATGGAATTCCCAGCTAAGCCTAGGAGAATCAAGCCCATAAATTAAGAAGTCCGTCCCCACCTCGGCGGCAAACACCAGCATTTCAAAAGTTTGCGAGTCTAGCACCCAGTCCAAAACGCCGTCAAGACAACAAACC
>JAIVJP010000025.1 GCA_020199975.1 Acidobacteriota bacterium | reverse complement strand
TTCCAAAGCCTGCTGAGACACATACCGCTGGCGCGCGGCCTTGTATTCCCGCAAGGCTTGCCGGCTATCTGTTACTTTCTTGCGTATGCAGCTCTTGCAGTAAAGATTTCGCCCGTCCTTGCGTGCCCGGCAAATCCCAAACTCAGACAACGATAACGCTTGATTACAAAGGGGGCAGTCTTTCGTCTCAAAACTGCGGTCTGATTCTGCTTTCATTTCAGCGCTCCACCAACAAACTGGGACACCTCGCTTGCTAGTTTCGCTGAAGGAGAACACGTCACCATCAGCCGGTGGACTGGGAGAGTCCACATCGGTCGCTGCGAATCTCGGTGAAGTCATTGGTTGGCGAAGGAAACCCGGGGGGCCAGGTCGATTCGCCTAAGATTGCCAGCGCAACTTCAGTTCACTGAAGTTGCGCATCACTAACCTTGGAGTCAGTTGTTACGTAGCAGGTTTATTTCGGGGACTGTGCGAGAGATATTTATAAGAGCTAGTAACCCACCAACACATCCAAACCAAGTGCCGACTTCAACTTTTTTTCTGGCAATCGCTCCCTTTCAGCGAGGGAGTCGCATTATAGTCATCGACGAAATTTTTGCAATCAGTTTTTCGCGCTGAGGTGGTCCATGATGCACGAATGTAAATCTAATCTGATTTACAACTCGTAGCTCTCTGATCGCGAATGCAAACAACTCTCTTGCGAGAGGATAGATGATCACGCACCTGATGATCTCAACACTACAATCGATCGTTTTCGAAAAAAGTTGTCTTTGCCACCTTATGAATTCCGAACAAAATTGGATTTCTTGATTTCGCCTACAAACCGTTCGCCGTCTGTTTGACGCAACACGTTCCACTCACCTCGGCGTGGTCCCACTATTAGTAGGATTTGATTCTGGAAACAGTCTCGGCGGTGAGCAGAATCAGATCGATCAAGAAGATTTGATAGGAAGTTTTTGCGGTGAAACTATTTCAGAAAACTATAAATACACTTTTCTTACAATTATTGGCTGAGCAACGGGCAGCAAAATGTTTTTGAGATCAAAGCACTTGCGCACGCCGCACGCGTGTGCAAAGTGCCATAAGTCTTCACCTGGACCAACCTTGCAACAAGTGACAATTCGATTTGCACCACGTTTTTCCACAGAACCTGTGGAAATGTCTTGAAGGGTTCCTTGCTTCGTGATTATCGCCGGGCTCGGTCTTTCAATCGGTAAACAAATTTGAGCCCCGACCAGACATCATTCACTGCGCAAATTTTGACGTCAACCAGACCCGCATCCAAACCGATGCGCTGAACGTTAGTGAATGAAAGATCCGTGGCCACGCCTGAACTCTTCTTGGGCCAAGCTACCCACAGCATTCCGTTTGCTACGAGATTCGCCGCCAATAATACAAACTTTCTCAGCAACTCCGCTTCAGAATTCACAAACAGCAAAATCATATCTAGAGAGGCCGTCGCACACGGCGCAAACTTCGCTTTATCTGGTAGGGAGCCTAACTCTTTCAGAAATCCTTTTGGTGAGTTTACTAACGCAACACGGAAGCCTTCCTTGATCCCCAGCTTCTTGATGAGCGGTGTTCCTGAATAACCAGCCATATCGTCCTCCAAGTCGCCCAGGATTTTTCCGGATCTCAGACAGCGGACATGAAAGCTAGCGCCGGGGTCGGCGCGCATTTTTCAAACCCGATACTAGTTTGTTGTTTACTTCGCGAAGCACGCGCGGCGCCAGGTCGTGCTCATGCTCAGCCAGAAACTGGCGCACTGATTCAGGATTGCGCTTAGCCAGTTCTCGAAGCGCCCAGGAAAGAGCCTTCACCACCATGTCATCCCTATCCTTAACAAGCATCGCGCAAATATCCACTGTGCGCGATTGGTCGCCCGTGCCACCGCGGGCCTTCGAGTTCAAGGGCACAGTACTAACCAGAGCGGCTCGACGCCACCACCGATCCTTGGAACCCGCCCAGCGCCTGAGCGAGGCATCGGAAATCTGTTGCTCGCGCCATGCGGGGCCCGCCAGGTAACAGGCAAACGAATCAACTGCCCCCCAGCTATCGAGGCCTCGACCCAATTCCTCCAACGATCTGGCGTTTAAGCTGCCAAAGGCTGGCTTGTGGTGCTGAACCAGTTCATACGCCACAAATCGCAAGCTCATTACTCGCCGCCGCGTCAGTCTCAATGCTAAACGGATAATCAGTTCAGATGGCGCTTTTGCAAGCCGCCGGGAAAACTCCCGTCGAACTTCTCTAATCGCGTCTGTTTTCTGCTCGGGAAGCGCGGAAACGCGCGCAACGACCTTGGCTTCCAAATCACTAAGCTGTTTACTGTCGACCTTGCTCAAATTTATGTGTGGGGCCTTAGCTACCAGAGTTTTAACAGTTTCCACCATGAGAAACCGAAGATTACCCAAATAGGAATATTGACCAGCGAAGCCAGCAATCCCAGCAACCACCATCTCCGTTGCGTAACATAACCCGCCCCAAAGTAGATTGGCGCCGGGGTTGTGCCATAGTGCGTCAGTGACGCGTCAAGATTGGAAAAGTAGGCAAGGGACAGCACTGCCAGATAAGGAGGCGCTCCAGCTGCCAGAATCACGGTCAGAAACGGAATATACATGGCTGTCGCGTGAGCGGTAATGCTCGCAAATCCATAATGTGCGTAAAAGTAGACGAGCAATAACAGGGCAAGCGCCGCCCACCACTTCCAACCTGACGTAAACCCGGCTGCTGTTTCTGCAAATCGCTTGGTAATTCCGGTTTCCCCCAACGCCTCAGCCATGCGCACCAAGCCGCCGTACCAAATGAAAACGTCCCACGCGCCACGCTCGCTAATCACGTCTTCCCAACTCAACACCCCACTCAGCAACAGAACGCAAATGCCGACCAGAGCCACAACTGCATAATTTATTCCGTGAAAGACAGTTGTCATCCATAAGCCAGCTACCAGGGCAAAAACGATGAGCATCATCTTCTCGCCCCAGGCCATCCTTCCCATCCGCTTCAGTTCTAAAGCCGCGAGTTCTGCGGCAGCCGGAGTACGCTTAACCTCGGGCGGGAAGATTCGGTACAGAAGCAGCGGGACAGCGATCAAGGACAACACGCCGGGCACAACCGCTCCGAGTGCCCACTGTGAATAAGTCAACTCAATTCCGGTGACCTCTTGCGCAAACTTCGCAATCAGGACATTCGAAGCCTGCCCAGTCAGGAACATTGCACAGATGATGACATCACACTGGTAGACAAGCGGCATCAGGAAGGCCCCAAGCCGACCCGCTGTGGCTCCAGGCTTGGATTCATAGGCCTCGGCAAGGCTCTTCGCTACCGGGAAGATTATCCCGCCTGAGCGCGCACCAGTCGACGGGATGATCATCGCCAGAAGCATGTCTGTGGAAACGAGGGCGTAACCAAGTCCCAGCGAATGTCGTCCGATAGTTCGAATGAACAGAAAAGCAATGCGCCTTCCCAACCCAGTCTTAATCATCCCTCGCGACATGAAAAAGGCCGCGAGCACCAGCCAAACAATTGGATCGGCATATCCTGATAAGGCGTCGCGGACAGGCAGAACACCGGTCAGCGCGATTGCAGATACTCCCAGGAGCACAACGGCGCCGCCCGGCACAGGGCGGACGATTGAACCGGTAATCGTGGCCACGAAAATTGCGAGTAGACGCCAGGAGTTAGGTGTGATTCCTTCCGGCCTCGGAATGAGAAGAACCGAAAGTCCGGCCAGCAGGACAATTCCCCATTTGACCCACCGGCTGCCGATTTTCGAGTGAGTTTCCACAGGCTCGGCAGTTTCTGGCGTACCGCCGTCCGGTGCTGGGGGCGCATCTTCGTCCATCAAGCAGTCCTTCCGGACTTCAGAATCCAGTGGGAAAGCTTTCGGGATACTATTATGTTGCAATTACTTACTCAAGCTTAAATGCCGGAAGCCACTAGCTACCGCAATGGTTCGGTGAGTTGAGTGCTTGCCGGATTGAATGCTGGGATCCATTGGCTACCGCAAATGGTTCTGTAAACTGAGTGGTTCCAATGCCAAGCAAGAGCCACTCAACACCGCCAAAACCTCCTCAACGCACGGAACCATTTGCGGTAGCCAATGGATCCCAGCATTCAACCCCTGCAGGAGCGAACTCAACCTCAGCGGAAGTCAATCAATCAGGTTGACACTAACAAAACCCTGGAGCAGGCTGGTCTCGTAGTTAATCAGGGCAACGTGAAACGCTCACCAGGGGTTCGAACTGAAAATACTAATTAAGAAGCCGGACGATATTAAAGCTAGCGAAATAACAGATAAGCAGGTCTATTTGGACCGGCGTGTGTTCATGCGAGGGGCGGCGCTGGCCGCAACCACGGTTGCGACGGGACTGCTCTATCGCAAGCTAAATCCGCCGCCAGCCGAAACGCCTAAAGGTGAAAAGCTGGCAGACTTTGCGAAACCGACTTCAGACGACGCTCTTGGTGAGGGGTTTACGGTTAACGAAAAGCTCACACCACTCGAAGACATAACCAACTACAACAACTTTTACGAGTTTTCCACCGACAAGGGCTCTGTTGCCTCGGAGTCGAAGGGGTTTGTAACCAAACCCTGGACCGTTTCCGTCGAGGGCTTAGTTAGCAAGCCCCGAACCTTTGACCTGGACGAGTTGCTGAGTTTCCCGCTCGAAGAACGCGTCTATCGGCTTCGGTGTGTGGAAGGCTGGTCGATGGTTATCCCCTGGATTGGCTTTCCGCTGGCCAAGCTTCTGGAAAAGGTCGAACCAACCGAACAAGCAAGATACGTGGCGTTTCAGACACTCTATGATCCGAAACGCATGCCTAATCAGCGAACGGGTGTACTTGATTGGCCTTACGTGGAAGGATTGCGGCTTGACGAGGCAAGACACCCTTTGACCATCCTCGCCACCGGCCTCTATGGTGAAACCCTGCCGCCACAGGACGGGGCACCCATCCGTCTGGTTGTCCCATGGAAATACGGATTCAAGAGCATCAAATCAATCGTCAAAATCCAACTGATCGCAGATGAGCCTCCCACGACCTGGAACATTCAAGCTCCGAACGAGTATGGGTTCTATTCGAACGTCAATCCGAATGTGTCACATCCGCGCTGGAGCCAGGCGAAAGAGCGTCGCATTGGAGAATACAGAATGCGTGAAACGCTGATGTTCAACGGGTACGCCGATCAGGTTGCGCATTTATACACGGGAATGGACTTGCGGCGATATTTCTAACCTTGGAGCGCGGGCATCGCGGGGCCCCAGCGGGGCAGCCCCGCTGGGGTGCCATGTTGCCCGCAGTCTTAAGTACTGGCCCTGGCACGGCCGTCGAGCCCTCTGGGCTCGAATGCGGGCAAGATGCCCGCGTTCCAGGCTAAACGACATGAAAGATACTCGATTCTCAAAACTACTTCTCTTTCTCAACGGGCTAGTGCCGCTGACGCTGCTCTCGTGGGATGTCTATCACAAGAGAGCAGGCGCCAACCCACTCGAGTTTGTTACGCGCACAACGGGCATGCTCACTCTGGTCTTCCTAATGATCACGTTGGCGCTAACGCCTGTGCGACAGATTACGGGATTGAACTGGTTAGTAAAGTTTCGACGAATGGTGGGCCTTTACGCATTTTTCTACGGCTCTATTCACCTGCTTGCCTATGTTTGGTTCGATCGTTTCTTCAACCTGCGCAGTATGATTGGCGACATCGTTCAGCGGCCCTTTATTGCCATTGGCATGACGGCGTTCTTCCTGATGGTGCCGCTGGCTATAACCTCGACCAACAAAATGGTCAGGCGCCTGGGTGGCAAGCGCTGGGTCAAGTTACACAAGCTGGTTTATCTAGCCGGCGTGGGTGGCGTGATTCACTACTGGATGCTGGTGAAATCAGATACGCGTTTGCCATTAACCTTCGGTTTCATCCTTCTGCTTTTGCTTGGGCATCGTTTGGTTCTTAAACTCTATCCACCGGAAACTCAAACGAAATCCGAAATTCTAAAGCAATGTTCTAAAGCAATGATAGATTCGATCAGTCGCTTCACGACCCGAGTTGAGAATTATGTCAAGTTTCGCCCCACTTATCCGCCCCCCATCATAGACTTGCTTAGAGCTGAATGTGGATTGACCGAGGCTTCGGTGATCGCCGATGTGGGCTCGGGTACGGGTATACTCTCCGAGCTTTTTCTCAAGAATGGAAATACGGTCTTTGGTGTTGAACCCAATGCTCAGATGCGGACCGCGGCTGAAAGCCTTCTGAGCGACTATCGACGATTCAACAGCATTGATGGAACCGCCGAATCAACGAACCTGAAATCAGCCAGTATTGATTTCGTTACCGCTGCTCAGGCATTCCACTGGTTTGAGCCAAAGAAAACCCGCGCGGAATTCGCTCGCATTCGAAAGCCAGGAGGCTGGGTGGCTCTCATTTGGAACGAGCGCCGGCTGGATTCGACTCCCTTGCTGCGCGCCTACGAGCAGCTGCTGCTGCAATATGGAACCCACTACCAGCAAGTCAGACATGAAAACGTGACTGGAGACATTGCTGGTTTCTTTGCGCCGCAAGGTTTTAGGCGGGAATCATTTGAAAACGTGCAGAACCTCGATTTCGAAAGCCTGCATGGCCGAGTGCTTTCCGCTTCGTACACGCCCGAATCTGACCATCCAAGCTTCGAACCCATGATCGGGGCGTTACGAGAACTATTCGAAGCACACCAGAAGCATGGCAGTATCGCCTTTGAATACGACACGAGAATTTACTACGGTCAGCTATCGATGCCCTGAGACAAGTCCCTTGCAGACCAACGGCGCTTAACGCCCTCCCATTTTTGTAGGACCACCCAGCGGTCGGTAGGGTCTTAATTTGAGAGTATTCGGTGGTTGGACTCAATTACGGAACCGAGGAGCGGTTCGACCGGGTCTGGATGGAATGACTAGTCCTTGGCCTGAATGGAACTAGAACCGCAGCCCCTTGAAATCGGGAGAGTTAAGCAGCGTTCTGCTGTTTCCCTACCTG
>JAIVJP010000546.1 GCA_020199975.1 Acidobacteriota bacterium | reverse complement strand
GTGCAGTAAGTTGCTTACGCTCCAACTGCAATACCTAAGTCGACTCCAACTGAAACAATCAGGCCGCGCCGCAAATTTGTTTTGCGTTGCTCTTTACGTCCTCTGTGCGACCCTCGCTTTCTCCTCACAACAAACAAACTTCTCCAGTACCCATCTCTGAAGGCAATTGATGTTAGTTATGGCGACGACCGGAAGCATATATTTGCGGTGGCAGAAGCCAGGCCGGAAAGCGTGGCTGATATAAGACCCGTCTAGTCCTTCTCGCTTCCGCAGATCAGTTCGGCGGCGAGAAGCGGAATACTTAGTTCGTGATGGCCTGTGATTGAATAGCCTCGCCCGGCCCCGCCGGCGGTAGGTCGGCGCACCACGTTGGTCACGGGACGATAGGATTGGATGAAATCGAAGTTGGCGGTCGTGATGTCGGTCAGTTCGTAGCCCAGATTGCGGACCAGAGTAACAGCTTTTAAGAAAAGCTCCGGCAAGACGACCGCTGAGCCCACATTTAGGTAGACTCCGCCACCGTTCATGCGGCGCACTAGTTCCCCGAGCAAACGGAAATCCGTATGCGAGGTTGCCCCAAGAGCTGCTCCGTCGGCGCTCGGATGAAAATGAGCAATGTCGCCACCAATCGTAATGTGCGCAGTGAACGGTATGCGGTTCTGGTAAGCCGCGCAGAGCAGGGAGTAGGCGCGATGCCTGGACTTTAGGGCTACCAATGCGCGTCCGAGTGCTTCGCTATCTCCGCGTCATGAACCAGCACCGCACCGTTGGCGGCAATGGCGGTGACGAAACCACGCCTCATGAGGTCTATGATCACGGGCGCCAAACCCACCTTAATCACGTGGCCGCCAAGACCCCAGATGATTGGTTTGCCGAGTTGCTTCGCTCTGCGCATTTGCGCGGCAACGCTATGCAAGCTCTGAACGCCAAGAATATTGGGGAGACTGGCGAGGAAATCCTCGATTGAAGAGGTCTCTTCGATCGGACGTGCGAAGTCGTTCAGAGAGACTTTGCTCGGACGTGAAGTAAGCGGGTAGGTGCTCACACGTTCCAGGTTAAGCGGTAGCAGATCATCGCCGTAGATCGACATTGCTAACTATTCCTGCGTAGATCGAAGGTTGGCTCTTGCGGGCAGTATATCACGCGCTATCACGCGATCTTCTTCTCATCGCGCCGCGAGCCATTGCCGTTACTATTGCGGCTGACCCGTCCGTTGAGCAGAGGTCGCAGCGCCTGACCGGTGTGAGATCGGCGCGAGCGCGCGACTTCCTCAGGAGTGCCGCTGGCCACCACCCGACCGCCATGTTCGCCACCCTCCGGTCCGAGATCGATGATGTGGTCCGCACTTTTGATGACGTCAAGATTGTGTTCAATCACCAGCACCGAGTTGCCGAGTGAAACGAGTCGCTGCAACACGTCCAGTAGTTTGTGGACGTCGGCAAAGTGAAGACCAGTGGTTGGTTCGTCGAGAATATAGACTGTTCTGCCGGTTGCCCGTTTTGAGAGTTCCTTTGCCAGCTTAATGCGCTGTGCTTCGCCCCCGGACAGTGTGGTTGCGGATTGGCCGAGTTTGATGTAGCCGAGCCCTACGTCCAGCAGCGTCTGTAACTTTTGCTGGATCTGAGGAATGTTCTCCAGGAGCGGCAACGCCTCATCGACGGTGGTGTTCAATAACTCCGCAATCGACTGGCCTTTGAATTTCACGGACAACGTTTCGCGGTTGTAGCGAGCGCCCCGGCAAACGTCGCACAGAACATAAACATCCGGCAGGAAGTTCATCTCGATGCGTTTCATGCCATCGCCTTCGCAAGCTTCACAGCGGCCACCCTTGACGTTGAAAGAAAAGCGTCCAGGCTTGTAGCCGCGCTCGCGCGACTCTGGCAGCATTGCGTAGAGTTCGCGCAGCGGCGTGAACAATCCCGTGTAAGTCGCTGGGTTCGAACGTGGCGTGCGGCCAATCGGCGACTGGTCGATCTCAATTACTTTATCGACATTGTGGAGGCCTTCAATCGCGGTGTAAGTTCCGGCCTCGGCTAGCGAACCATAGAGGTGACGCGCCAGAGCTGGGTAGAGTATGTCGCCAACCAGCGTTGATTTACCCGAACCGGAAACGCCGGTGATGACGGTCAGCAAACCCAGCGGGAATGAGACGTCAATCTCCTTGAGGTTGTTTGCGCGCGCGCCATGGATGGTGAGGGACTTGCCGTTAGGCGCACGGCGATGCTTCGGCACATCGATTTTCTTCAAACCTCGAATGTATTGTCCCGTGATCGAATTCGGATTGTTAGCCACGTCTTCCGCAGTCCCGGCTGCAACCAGTTCGCCACCATGAGCACCTGCGCCGGGTCCCAGGTCAACCACGTAGTC
>JAIVJP010000318.1 GCA_020199975.1 Acidobacteriota bacterium | reverse complement strand
GCCATGCCCGTACTTGCACAGGCCCCTGTGCAGGAAGCGGACAACTCGGCTGGACTTAAGGCAATCGCCGCGGGCATTGGCTTTGCCATTGCGGTCTTTGGCGGCGCTCTGGGCCAATCCCGCATCGGCGCGGCCGCTTGCGAAGGGGCGGCCCGTAATCCCGGCGCGTCCGCCAAAATTCAGACAATGATGATTTTAGGTCTGGCACTGATCGAATCGCTGGTTCTGTTCGCGCTGGTTATTGTGTTCGTAAAGACCTAGCCTACCAAACCTAAGCGTTAGGAAAAGATGCGAGTGGAGCTTTCCAGCTTCGCTCGCATCTTTGTCTTAGTCTTTTCACTTGTCTTTGCTTGTCTCGAAAGCTGTGTGATACGCTGGCATCTTTCCCGAACAGGAAGCAGCGAGGCACAATCCGTAAATGAAAACATGTCCGAATTGCGGAGCAGAATATCCGGACACCACCACACTGTGTCCTTCTGACGGGGTCGCTCTGGTGAAGACTGGCGACTTTTTACTTGGCCAAGTCCTAGCTGGCAAGTACCGAATGGAAGAACGTCTTAATGAAGGAGGCATGGGCGCCGTCTATCGCGGCACACATGTTCTGATGGACAAGACCGTGGCCGTTAAGGTGCTGCGACCTGCCCTTGCAGCTGACGAAAAGATAGTTGCGCGCTTCTCGAGGGAGGCGCGAGCTGCATCTCGAATTTCACATCCTCATGCGGTGAGCGTTACTGACTTCGGAGAATCCGAAGATGGGGTCGTCTTCCTGGTGATGGAGTATCTCGTTGGGAAGACGCTCAAAGAGATCATTAGAGGAGGCCCGATGCCACTGCCGCGAGTGGTGGAAATCATCCGGCAGGTGGGTGGGGCGTTGGGTGCGGCCCACGAGCAAGGCGTAGTGCATCGGGATCTGAAGAGCGAGAACATCATGTTGTTAAATTCCGCTGGGCCTGACTATGCAAAGGTATTGGATTTCGGCATCGCCAAGATCACCGAGCCAACCGGTGTGTACGATCCCGGTCTCACCTCCCCGGATTTAGTAATCGGCACCCCGCAATACATGTCACCAGAGCAATGTTCGCAAGCGTCGGAAATCGATGCGCGCTCCGATCTCTACTCGCTGGGTGTGATCATCTACGAAATGCTGGTCGGGCACGTGCCGTTCACGGGCCAATCGCCCACCGCAATCATGATGAAGCACTTGCAGGAAAAAGCTCCTTCGGTTTTGCAAGAAAGACCTGATTTGCCGTCTGGAGTGGGACGCGTCGTGCAACGGGCAATGGCCAAGCGCCCGGATGATCGCTACCAACATGTGGGAGATTTGGTTGAAGGATTGACCATGGCGGCGGGTATGGAAGGGGCCGCAGTGCACCCGGTGCCCACGACCGCTGCAATTCATCGAATCGTCGTCCCCACCCATTCGACTGCGGAGCGTGCCGCCTCTGAACCAGATGAAGAGACGGCGGTGCGGCCAAGAGTTGAGAACAGGTCGGCAGCGAATGTCGCGCCGCGAACGACCGGGATGTACCCAGTTGCGCCGGCACGCAATCTAAATCTATGGAAGGTCCTGATTCCTTCGCTCGCGGGTCTGCTACTTGTTTTTGCAGTCGTGTATGCGTTTACAAGAGGCTCCGAGCCGGCGAACAACGATCAATCTCAACCAGGACTCGTTGCTGACCCAAACAGTCAGGCAGTAGAACCTTCACCTCCTGCGACAGGAAAAACTGAAGCGGACATTCCTTCAGGTGAGACGACTGCGAACCAAGTGACTAATGCGAACGAGAACGCAAATGCCAACGAGAACGCGAATGCCAACGCGAACGCCCAGGCAACGTTTTCTCCCATGGGAACCGTTAACAGCAACGCGAACTCAAATGTTGCGGACGAAAACTCAAACCAGAATACGAACAAGCCGTCTACGGCGAACGTTCCCTTGCCATCCCCTTCCAATCGGGTGAACACAAACGATCAGCCACCGATACCCCCGCCCGGCAACAAGCCGGCGCCTCAACCAAGTGCCAAGCCACCGGACGTCTCGGCCCCACCCTCACCATAACCGGGCATCCGAAATCACGCAGCCGCGGCGGCATCCACCATCTGAATAATCTTGTCCTCCTCGTCGATCGAAATCTCGATGTTCAGTACGTAACACGGGAGCTCGAACTTCCTTCGTTGTAGTTTTACGGCGTCTTTGGCTGTTGTGATGATACTCTGCGCACCAGCTTTTCTGGACTCCTGCATCAACGAGTCGACGTCCGCCTGCGTGTACTGGTGGTGATCCGGAAGAGTGCGAGTGAAAACCGGATCGATTCCTGTGCGGCGCAGTAGTTCAAAGAACGACTCGGGATTTCCAACCGCGCAGAACGCGGCGGCTGGCTGAGGCAGAGAAACGAGCTCTTCTGGCTGTTCGGAGTTCATTCTGGAAATACGACTGACTGTCATTTCCGATGTGACTACAGGACGAGAGCCAATAAGTCTCTGAATCTCAGTTTTTAGCGAGACTAGCTCATCGCTTTGATTGGCTCTCGTCACGACCACACAATCAGCCCGATATAGACCAGACGGAGGCTCACGTAGTGTACCGGCTGGCAAGAGCTTCCCGCCGCCCCAGGGGTTGGTTGCGTCGATGGTTAGGATGTTGAGGTCGCGTGCCAGAGCAAGATGCTGAAAACCGTCGTCCAAAACAAAAACTTCGGCGCCGAGGTTATCTATAGCCCACTTGCCGGCGGCGATACGATTTCGATCGCTGATCACGGCAGCGAGTCCTTTTAGGTTTTGTGCCAGCAAGAAAGGTTCGTCGCCCGCTTCCCCGGCCTTGGTCAAAACACTGGAGCCATCGGAAACGACCACTCGAGAGCTGGGGTTAGGGCGCCCATAACCGCGTGTCAGGATGCATACTTTTCTTTGCTTCCGCGCCAACGTTCGACACACCCACTCGACTAGAGGAGTCTTACCTGTGCCGCCGGTGGTTAGGTTTCCGATGCTAATAACTGGAACGGCAAGGTTAGTGACTGGGAGCAAACCTCTGTTGTACGCAGCGAGTCGTGTTTGCGTCGCAGCTCTATAAAGTGCGCTCAGGGGAGGTAGCGTCATGTTGGAAAGCGAGCTCATGTAGTTTCAAGAACCAACAGCTTTACCGGTTGACGGTTAGTGGCGGTTGCTCAAGCAAAGAATCGAGCAGATCCAAAGTGCGTGCCGTTGCCCCCTGATTCTGTTCAACCAGATGCTTCGCCCGCTGCCCGAGTTCATATCGCCGTTGCTTGTCAGTTAGCAGTTCTGTAAGTAAATTCCCCAGTGCACTAGCAGCTTGTCCGTCGGACAGGAGAGGCAGTTGAATGATTGCTTGGTTTTCGGCAAAGACTCTGACGATGCCGTCAAAGTTTTGAGTATGTGCGCCCGTGACGATTGCCGCACCTACCGCGGCCGGTTCGAGGATGTTATGGCCACCATTGTTCGCGATGCTTCCGCCTACAAAAACTACAGCGGCCAGGGAATAGATCGCCGGGAGCTCGCCGATCGTATCAAGGAGAATCGCGTCGCAAGTTTGATCGATTGGACTCGCCAGATTCGAGCGGCGGGTCCAAGTCAATCCGGAGCTGTCAAGCAGTGAAGCAACGTCTGCGAAACGTCCAGGGTGGCGCGGCGCCAGCATTAGTCTGATTTTCTGAGATGACCTGAGGCGCTGAAAGGCTTCCAGCATCACGCGTTCTTCGGGAGCGTGAGTGCTGGCGGCGAGAATCAATGGCGCCTTGATGGCAATATTGAACCGTTGTCGGAGTTCGCCAGCCAATGTATTTGAGGAGGGCATTGTGCCGCCGTCAAATTTGAGATTGCCCGAAACGAAAACTTTGCTGGGAGAGAGCCCGAGACTGCGAATTCGCTCAGCATCAGTCTCCGTTTGCATTATGCCGACGCTAAGACACTCGAGAACGCGCGAGACAAAGCCGCTTATCCATTTATATCTGCGGAAAGATTGATGGGAAATCCGGCCATTCACAATGGCCACCGGAATTTGCTGTGTGTGGCACTCGCGCAGAAAGCCCGGCCATAGCTCGGTTTCCATAATCAGAACGGCAGATGGGTTAATTGCTTTGAGTGCGCGCCGAACCGTCCAGCGCCAATCGAACGGAAAATAAAAAACCTTCGCGGCCTCGCTTTTAAAAAGTTCACGGGCAAGGTTTTGACCTGTTAGGGTCGTCGTTGATATTACAAGAACATAGTCGGGAAAACGTTGTCGTATACCCCGCACCAGCGGCCGAGCGGCCTGAGACTCCCCAACCGACACGCAGTGGATCCACACAACTGGTCGGCCTTGGCTCTCGAATAGGGAAATGGACCCCAGCCGTTCGCAAAATCCGGCCACATACTTGCCGTGGCGAAACGCGTCAAAGAGAAAGCGGGGGAGCAGTACCAGAAAGCCGAGAGTCAGTAGCAGGCTGTAGACAAAGTACATAGGAACAGACGAGTGTTATTGCCAGTTAGCCCGGTCAGGGAAGGCAGTAGGAGCAGGAGGCATGAGGGAGGAGCATGAGGGAGGAGCAGGAGAGAGCATTTTCCATTTCTCATTTTTCATTGGAGAAAAGATGTCGACGGCGGACGGACTCGCGTACTGCTTAAGTCGAATCCATCTTTTCAATGACAAATGAGAAATGGAAAATGGAAAATGGAAAATAATCCCTCCTGCTCCTATCACCTGCCTCCTGCCGTCTGCCTCCTAGCATCGCCTGGGTCACCTGCTGATGACCCCGGTTCACTTCGCCCGTTCAATGTATCGGCCTTCGGTGGGATCCACGCGGATGCGGTCCCCTTCATTAACAAAGGGTGGGACGGTGATGGTGACCCCGTTTTCGAGTATGGCCGGTTTGTTGACGTTGGAGATAGTCGCCCCCTTCATGGTGGGCTCTGTGCGGGTCACGGTGAGTTCAAGGGACGGCGGCAGATCAATGCCTACGGGTGCCCCTTCATAAAACTCGGTTTGCAACCTGAGTCCAGGATTCAGCCACTGAGCCGCATCGCCCAGATCCTCTTCACTGAGCGCAACCTGTTCGTAGTTTTCAGTATTCATGAAGTGGTGATGGGAGCCATCGGAATAAAGGTACTCCATCTCATGCTGCTCCAAACTTGCCCGCTCCACTGTGTCGGCAGAACGGAACCGATGCTCGAAAGATGACCCGGTCCTAATGTTCCGAAGTTTGGTTTGCACCATCGCGCGCAAATTACCGGGCGTATGGTGACGAAACTCCACAACTTTGCATGGTTCACCCTCGAAGACGATTACCATGCCGCGCCGAATTTGGGTTGCTGGAATAGCCATAGACTAATTTCAATCTCCATTAAATAGTTATTCAAGTTCTTACAAGCGATCGGCGGGAGCTGTTGCTCTTTAACGAGACTGGTAGTCTAGCGAGAGCCTGAGATCTTTGTCCAGCGCTCAATATTGCGGTAGTGTTCCGTTAGTGACACTAACGGCGTACCATATTGCTGGTACTGGCGCAGGTTGGCACAACCAGCTTCATGCTAGTCAACTACAGAACCGAGGAGCGGTAGCGACCGGGTTAAGTCTAGCCGGAGTCAAGCGACAAAAAATAGGTTCCACCAGGTATGAGTGATTCCTGATCCTTACCCGGTCGCTACCGCTCCTCGGTTCTGTGGTCGAGTATGGGCACCGATGGCGCGCGCCCGAAGTGATAGACAAAGACGGCTTCACCGAAACCTTATCAGTTCGGATCAGCCGCCTTTTTGAGGAGCCCACCTACCTCACTTTTGCTTAACGTCTCGCCGTCGGTAAGGTTCCAAAAAGAGCTAAGCCGCGCGAGCGCGCGGGACCCTTCGCTGACGAGCGACCCGTTCGAGCCATTTCTGGGCGTCGCTGTAATAGGGAAAGCGACGCTCATCCTGGCGAAAAGCACTGGTGTGATAATAGCGTCGGCCGTTGATTAGCCGCGCTGGGTGTTTAATATGGAGCATTTCATGATAAAGAATAAACTCAACGAACCATTCGGGGACTTCGAGTGAATCGAGCGTCTTGCTAACAGTGATTGTGTCGTAAACGCGATCGTGATGGCCGAGAATATTGCGAGTTCGACGCTGTGACCATGTAAGTGTTGCTTTCGCCAACCTTGCGTCGAAGTAACGTTTGTTAAGTTTAGTAAACATCTTGTCCAGGTTATAAGCTTCGCCCTGAGCTGAGGAAATCAACTTGCGGCCACGGCGGCGACGAGCCAGGTCAGAGGAACGCATCACCCTGATGGTGTGATGCAATCCGGCATAGGGATAAAAGCGAACCTCAATCTCAGGCACGGGTCGATTGTTTCCCAGATGGCGAAATGCGTCTGCAAAAAACTTTTTGACTTCATTCATCGCCACTGCTCCTGCGAATTATGCCCAGCACAGCCTGATTCTGAGATTTTCCAGTTTGATAGAAGGGGAGACATCCCCTAAACCCCTTGATTAACTTGGGGAGCCCTGAGCCCGGTTCTGGCTCCAATTTGGGAAACATCTTAAGTAGCTCCGCTGTAGGGCGTCAATTAATTTCCAGCAGTCAGTGAAAACCCCAGTAAAAGCGACCGATAGCCCTAAGCGCCCAGGTGAGAAAACGTCAGACGGTGGAACTTAAGGGCTCTAAACCTAAGTGTTATAGCACTTTACGGATCCGCTAAAACTAGTCTTCAAAGATGGCGACTTAGATGTTGTGAGGCGTGGAAGTAGCTTTAGGAATGGAACTCGGCCAAAGGTTTAGGTTAAACCCTTCTGTTTGCACCACCTTGATGATTTCCTTTATACTGCGAAGGGTGCTCGGCGGTTCCGTTGGTCGGCGCTAGTGGTGCCCTTCCAGCGAGCAAACGTTACCTTTCCTTCATCCCGATCAGCATCTAAATGAACATCTAATGCCCCGTCGTAGTAATCGTAATCTTCAAACCTCAGAAAAGAACGCTCCTGATTCCCGTGGGCAAGCTGTGCTCGCCGCCATAATCAAGGAGCACCTAGTCACGGGAGAGGCGGTTGGCTCACTGGTGCTATCGGACCGGTTTGCCCACGGCCATGGCTGGAGCTCCGCGACGATTAGAAATGTCATGGCGGAACTTGAAGAAGCCGGGCTAGTGGAGCAGCCGCACACCTCAGCCGGCCGAGTGCCTACCGACAAAGGCTATCGTTATTACGTCGACAATATGCTTGGAGAGGCGCGACTCTCACGTGCCGACCTTAAGGCGATCGATGCGGTTTTCTCTTCCACCGGGTTTGAACCTTTCTCGTCTCCGGAGCGCCTGATGGAAAAGGCTTCCCATGCGCTCTCGGAACTTTCAGAGAACGTCGGAATTGTTATCTCGCCATCTCTGGCTGAGAACCGGTTAAGTCACATTGAGTTTCTTCAACTATCTGACAAACGGATTTTGGTAGTGCTGGTAACTACGTCCAACATCATCCACAACAAAATTATTCGGTTGGAGGAGAACCTTACCCAGGAAGATTTGGAGCGTACGGCCCGCTACTTGAACACGGAATTCAGCGGTAGGAGTCTAATTACCATTCGTGCTGAAATCCTGGAGCTGATGAGAGAAGAAAAGGCCCTGTATGACCGGCTTCTGCGTAACGCTATTTTGCTTTGCGATATGAGCTTGGATGGTGAAGAGTCAAGCGCCAGCGAGGTTTATGTTGATGGCGCATCCAACATGCTTACTAAGCCCGACTTTGTCGATGTTGACAGAATGCGCGAGCTGTTTCGCACTTTCGAAGAAAAATCGCGTTTGCTTAAAATACTCAACGAGTGTGTCTCTCGGGAGCAGCCTGCATTTCGAGGTGACGTCAACGTGGTGATCGGAAGGGAGCATCCCACCTCCTCAATGCGCAATTGTACCCTCATTACGGCCCCCTACCGAATTGGCTTCAACGAGAACCCAGGCACGCTGGGAGTCGTCGGACCGATGAGAATTGAATATTCACGCATCATGGCTATGGTAAACTACATGGCTCGGCTGATTGAGCGCCGACTGGGTGAAGAAACCCCTCTTTATTAACACCGTGGCCGTTAACGATACCCCTGTAAAAGTTTTGGAACCTTAGATTCATGTCTACTAATAAAAAAGCTAGCAGACGGAACCACATTCCGGTTGAATTCGTGGATACCGAACAGGAGAACGAGATCTCAAGCGAGTCTCAGGCTGTGAATGAACCTCGCGAAGAAAACGGGCTTAATGAGAACGTTATCTCGGACGAGTTTGCGCGCGTGGACGTAGAAGCGGTCGAGGATAGGGCTGAGGAACGGTCTGAGGATCCGTCTGAATCTAGCTCCGAGGAAATCAACACTGACGAGGTTTCGTACCAATCGACCCAGGCCAACACCGGTGAGCTTGGCGGCCCGGTATTAGCCAAGTTGGTAGCAACTCGAGCCGAGTTGAAAAGGGCAGAGTCTGAGATTGCAGACCTGAAAGATCGGCTGGCGCGCAGACAGGCCGATTTTGAAAACTATCGCAAGAGAGTGGAACGCGAACGCGCTGACACATATGAGCGTGCAGTCGCGGAGATCGCCGCAAAGCTGCTGCCAGTCCTCGATAATCTCAAGCGGGCGCTTGATGTGGAAGCAAACGTTGAATCAAGTGAGTCGGATGAGTTTCGTCACTTCCTGAGTGGAGTGGATCTGATCTTCAAACAGCTCGCCGGAGTACTCGAAACCCTCGGTATGAAACCGATCACAGCCGTGGGCGCGCGTTTTGACCCTCATATTCATGAAGCTGTGGTCTCGGAGTCTACTGACGAGTACGAGCCGGACACTGTTATGCAGGAGATAATCCGTGGTTACCGCCTGGGCGATAAACTAATTCGACCTGCGCTGGTGAAGGTGGCCGTAAAGAAGTGAATTCGTAAAAGTATGAATCCCACCGGGGACAGCGCGTCGCATAAGGTCGAGGAGTCGAAGTAAACAAGCTACTCAGATCTTTTCGCGAGAACCAATTAAGAAATCATAATGAGAGGTTAGAGAAGACGCAGGATGGATAAACGGGACTATTACGACGTACTGGGCCTAAGCCGCTCGGCAAAAGATCAAGAAATCAAGAGCGCCTACCGGCGACTGGCGATGCGTTATCACCCGGACAAGAATCCGAACGACGCCGCCGCCGAAGAAAAGTTTAAGGAAGCTGCCGAAGCCTACTCAGTGCTGGCCGATCAGGAGCAGCGCCGGCGTTATGATCGCTTTGGCCATGCGGGAGTGTCGAGTGGCGCTGGCCCAAGCTGGGGAGCACCTGGTTTTGGTGGCATTGAAGATATTTTGGGGGACCTGTTTGGATTTGGCGATGTGTTCGGTGGCGGACGTGGCGGTACCCGACGTCCATCAGCCCAGCGTGGCGCCGACTTGCGCTACGACCTGGAGATCACTCTGGAAGAAGCCGCTGATGGAATGACTGCTCAGTTGCGAATTCCGCGCCTCGAGAGTTGTGAGACTTGCAAAGGCTCCGGAGCAGCAGCCGGAACCGAACCGGAAACCTGCAACACCTGTGGTGGCGCCGGACAGATGCGGTATCAACAGGGTTTCTTCTCGGTAGCCCGGACCTGCCACGCCTGTCGCGGAGTTGGCCGGATTATTAACAGTCCGTGCGCTGACTGTAAGGGATCGGGTCGTCTCGAACGCGAAAAGCAGATGGAGGTAAAGATCCCCGCCGGAGTTGAAACTGGATCTCGATTGCGTGTGCAAGGGGAAGGGGAGTCCGGAAGCAGCGGCGGACCAGCCGGGGATCTGTACGTTGTAATCCACGTGGCAGAACATGAGCGGTTTGAGCGCCAGGGAAGTAATCTATATGTCGCTGTGCCCATAACCTTTGCTCAGGCGGCGCTCGGCGCGGACATTACCGTCAAGACTTTAGACGATGAAAAGAAACTGCGAATTCCAGTGGGTACTCAGACCGGAACAGTCTTTCGCTTAAAGGGCAAGGGCATGCCGGCGCTGGGAGGCCGTGGCCGTGGGGATCTGTTCGTTTCAGCTACTGTCATTACGCCAACGTCGTTGACGCGCGAACAGCGAAAGCTGCTGGAGCAATTGGCAACAGTCGAAAGCAAAGATCTGGAAGACCGCGGACTGGTCGACAAGGTCCGCGACATCTTTGGTTAACGTACTTGATTCCATAACGAGTTAGTCTAAACTGCCGCCCACCCTTCGGGATTGCACGGCTTTTATGTGCCTGAACCTGTCAGAGAAACAACCTCCGGAGCCTCTCCTGCACTTAGTTAGCGCTCACAGCCGGTAGCGTACACCAGCGCGCTTCCGCGCTTCGTCTTCCAGATCAATATTCTGCAGTCGTAGCGTCACGTCGGCGTTTAGATCGAGATCGGCGCGTTCGCCAGCCTGGAGTTTGACCGTTCCCGCGGCAGCAATCATGGCGGCGTTGTCTGTTGAAAGATGTTGTGAAGGGAAGTAGACAGGCACGCCCAGGCGCCTCGCCGCGTCTGACGACGCGGCTCTCAATGCTCCGTTGCACGCGACTCCGCCCGCGACTATTAGCGTCCGCGGTCGATACTCCTTCGCGACTCGCTCCATCGTTCCCACCAACGAGCTGACTACCACGCTCTGAAAACTTGCGGCAAGATCTTTTATTCCTTGCGATGGTTCTCCGCCGTTGCTGACCGGTTGTAGTCCGGTTTCCCTCGCGTGTTTTGTAACGGCAGTCTTCAAGCCACTGAAACTGAAATCCGGGAGACCGTCACCCATTCGTGGAATTGCGAACTTCACCGCGCCGGGATTACCTTCACGTGCAAGCCGCTCGATGATGGGCCCACCGGGATAGCCGAGGCCCAGCATCTTCGCGACCTTATCAAAAGCCTCGCCGGCCGCGTCGTCTCTGGTGCGAGCCAGAACCTTATATTTGCCCGGCGCGGGTATGTGAAAAACATTCGTATGGCCGCCAGAAACAATCAGAGCGAGGGCGGGATATTCGACCGGAGGGTTCTCAAAGGCTACTGAATAGATATGACCTTCGATGTGATTTACTCCCACCAGCGGCTTCCGCAATGCAAAAGCCATTGCCTTGGCATAAGAGACTCCTACGAGTAGGGAGCCGACCAAGCCTGGACCAACGGTGACGGCTAAGCCGTCGATGTCCTGCGTCTGGACGTTCGCGAGCGCGAAGGCTTCCTCTACGATTGGCACAATTTTGTCGAGGTGTTCGCGGGAGGCCAACTCAGGCACTACTCCACCGAAGCGTTCATGGGTGGCGATCTGCGACGCGATTACAGAGGACACGATTTC